>UQHJ01000081.1 GCA_900540885.1 uncultured Prevotella sp. | reverse complement strand
GAGTTGGTCATCAACACACCCAAGACCAAGAACTCATGCCGTGAGATACCGATGAACAAGGAACTGCTGGCGATGGTGAAACCACTGAAAAAGGTGGTAAACACAGACTTTTATGTGCTGACCAATGAAGAAAAGCCAACCGAACCACGCACCTATCGCAACTATTATCATCGGTTGATGGCGCGTCTCGACATTCCTCGACTAAAGTATCACGGACTACGCCATAGCTTTGCCACACGCTGCATTGAAAGCAACTGCGATTACAAGACAGTAAGTGTATTGCTCGGTCACGCCAACATCACAACAACCCTTAATCTCTATGTTCACCCAAACATGGAGCAGAAGAAAAAGTGCATCACCAAGATGTTCAAGTCTCTTGGTAAATAGGGAAGAAAAGTAGCATAGACTATAAACGGTAAAAGGATGAGGTGACCTCAAATCTAGGAAAATGCACCTGATGGTAAAATCGACACTTTTACTTACGTATATTTTACCTTTGATGTTTTTATGTTTCATGTTTCATTTTTATGTTTCAACTTGTTGATTATCAATCCATTCAAGAGATGAAACATTGTGCTTCAATGTTTCACTTTTAGTTTCAATGTTTCACTTCAAAAAAACACTGAGGGAGCGATTCAAAACCTCTGTGGGAGCGATGCAAAAACACTGTGGGAGCGATAACACGCTCCCTCAGTGTTTAAAAAAATGAAACATGAAACTTAAAATGAAACATGAAAGTATTATGTTTCACTTTTCTAAATACTTGATATTCATCTTATTACAAAGAAAAATGAAACATGAAAGATAAAACAAAGTTTTTGCAAACGTATAGAGATTGCAGTTTCCTTGTATATGCGTGATTAAAAAAAGTTAGTTTTATTTGGCAGTTTTCAGAAAATGCCGTAATTTTGCACTCGTATTCGAGAGAGGCTCTCTTGTTTACATCCAAGTTTGGGGTATGGTGTAATGGTAACACTGCAGATTCTGGTCCTGCCTTTCCTGGTTCGAATCCGGGTACCCCAACGAGATTTTCAATGCTTGTTTGCTCTTATGATTTGGGAGCGAATAATTAATTTTAGTGTTTGGGGTATGGTGTAATGGTAACACTGCAGATTCTGGTCCTGCCTTTTCTGGTTCGAGTCCGGATACCCCAACAATCTTTTTTTATTTGGCGCAATCAAACTTTTATCAGTTTGGTTGCGTTTTTTATTTTGTTGTGTTATGAATTTTCGTACCCCAGTAGAACTGCCTGAAAGTAGTTTACAACTCCTGCCGCAGTCGCGTGTATTATTTATAGGTTCGTGCTTTGCCGACCATGTGGGACAGCGATTGGCTGCGTGTTTACCTTCCAATCAGGTGTGCATCAATCCGCATGGTACACTTTATAATCCCGTGAGCATACGTAATGTGTTGGCTACTTATTTAGCTGATGATGTAGTAAAGCCTTTCAGCGAAGCGGGCTTTTTTCAACTTGATAGTGACGAATGGCGACATTGGGATTATGCTACAAAATATACGGCCTCGTCGCGTGCTGCGTTGGCTACGATGTTGCGTGAGGAATGGCAACTCACGGCGGATTTTGTGCGGCGCGCCGATGCACTATTCATCACGTTCAGTACCGACCATGTATATTGTCTGCGCGAAGGCGAATATCGTGATGCTTGCGTGGCCAACTGTCACAAGCAGCCGATGCGTCTCTTCCGTGAAGAAGTGGCAGATTGGAATACATTGTGTGCACAGTGGACAGCGTTTCTTTCAGCCTATCATCGTGACTATCCTAAGCAAAAGGTGATCTTTACGCTAAGTCCTTATCGTTATGCAAAATATGGTATGCATGAAAATGCGTTGAGCAAATCACGATTGCTACTGCTGATTGATAGTCTGTGTAGAGATTTTGGCTCTTTCGTAAGTTATTTCCCTGCTTACGAAATCATTACCGATGAGTTGCGTGACTATCGCTTTTATGCGTCCGATATGCTCCACCCTTCAGAGCAGGCCATTGATTATGTGTGGGAACAGTTCACAACTTGGGCTTTTACACCGCAACTTACGACTTATGCACGCGAACGCAGTGCCATACTGCGCGATATGCAGCATCGTCCGATCAATCCCAATAGTGAAGCCCACCAACAGTTCTTGCAGAGATTGGCTGAGAAGAAACGTAAGTTTGAAGCGAAGTGGGGAAGTATTGATTAGTGCCACGGATAAAGGAGTGACAGTCCAAGTTGACACTTTCAAGTAGGTGCGTAAATGAGTCTATAACGGCACTGCGACGTTTTTTACTGAAAAAGTTGCGAATCTCTGACGGAATTTTTGTAATTTTGCTCATAGCTTTTAGTTTTGAGTATTGTTTTTTTTCATATCTAAGTTGCTCATTTTCAGTGATATACGGAAATACTCAAAGCCTTTTTTTATGCGATAAACTCAGCCTCAAACTCTAAATCCGAAACTTGAGTATGGAAAAATCTGCATTAACAAACATAACAGAAAAGCTGACTCAACCAGAGAAAAACTTTGTCTCTGATTTGAAGCATTTAGCTGGTGAAGCACGTCGGCAAGCCTATCGCAGTGCAGACCATCTATTGGTAGTTCGCAACTGGCTTATCGGTTGGCGTATCGTGACACAGGAGCAAAATGGAAAAGAACGTGCGAAATATGGCAAACATGTCATACAATTGGCCTCCCAAACCCTTACTGAAGAATACGGCAGGGGATTCGGACTGACAAGCATAAAGAACATGCGCTCTTTTTACCTGATGTTCAGCAATTTACGAATTGGTCAAGCAATGCTTGACCAATTCGAACTCACAGACGAACCAATTCGTCAAGCACCGCTTGACGAATCTACGATACCATTCTATCCTAACCTATCATGGCTTCACTATGAACGCTTACTGCGTGTAAAAGATGCGGATGCAAGGTTGTGGTATTTGAAGGAGGCGGCTCGGGAGCAATGGGATTATCGTACCTTGCAGCGTAATATCTCCTCACAATACTATTATCGTTTGTTGCAAACCCCTGAGCATCTGCGCAAGGAGGTAAGTTACGAGATGCGTTCGCTGACTTCAGATTTCGAAAAAGACAAATTCTCTTATCTCAAGAATCCTGTGATAGCAGAGTTCTTAGGATTACCACAGAACCCTGTCTATAGTGAATCGAAACTGGAAACTGCCATTATCGACCATCTGCAGACTTTTATCATGGAGTTGGGAAAAGGCTATGCGTTTGTGGCTCGCCAACAGCATATCAAGACGGACATGGGCGATTTCTATATCGATCTTGTGTTTTACAACATCATCCTAAAGTCCTATCTCATTATTGATTTAAAGACTACGCAGATAACTCATCAGGATGTGGGACAGATGGATATGTACGTCAGAATGTATGACGAGTTGAAGAAAGAGGAAGGCAATAATCCTACTATCGGTTTGGTTCTGTGTTCTGACACTAGCAAAGATCTTGCACGTTATTCCATATTGAAAGACAGCAAGCAGCTCTTTGCCGCTAAGTATCTTACTTATCTTCCTACAGAAGAAGAGTTGAGCCGAGAAATCCGTGAGCAGAAAGAGTTTTTTGAATTACAAAAGGGAAAAGAGGCAGAAGATGAAGATTAGATTGACATGTATGCTTGTAGTTTTGCTCTGTTGCTTTGTTAGCCGGGCACAAACTGTTGGCTACTCCTACAAGCCATTGGCAGCAGAGGGTTGCAGCATGAAATATAGTGTCACAAGGCAGGATTCCGTTTACTATATCATTGCCACAGTGAAATCTGACAGATTGACTTTCTTGAAAGAGTCAACAATGCTCATCAAGAATTTTGACGGCGAAGTGATAAAGCTACAAGGCTCACTAATTAGCAATGGCTCAGAATCAGCAGGTGTACTAATAGGCAACATCGTTTGTCCCGTAACGGAAATCAGTTCTACGGCTCAATTCAAAATCACGCCAGAACAGTTTGAGAAGATAAAGGACGGCATTGCCAAGGTGCGCTTATCCACAATTCCGATTGAGCATGAGCGTACTTTCAGTAAAGACAAAATAGGAAAGAAATTGTATCTGTTCTATCTCAAACAACGAAACAAGGACAACAACTTTTAAAGACACATTGACATTTCATTAACCACGCAAAGACCATTCCACAACGGACGAATCTTTGTCCTTGCAAAGAAGAATACCGATGCTTGGATTGTCTCCTTCGCCTCTAAGCAACTAAACAAATAAAACAACCATGAGTAAAAGTAATCATTTTTTCGGACAGCCGTTGTACGGTTAGCTTATAAATTTGTTAGATAAGGAAAAAATCTCGAACTAAGCCGCAGCAAAGGCGGAGAACGCTATATTAACTCAAGTTTTCTCTAAAAAAGGATTATGAGTATCCTAAGTAACCTACTTTTTTATCTAGTGGGCATGTGGTTGCAAAAGCTCATCTTAATTTCGGATTTAACAAGGGTTTTTATTGACATCATCGGCTGCGGCTCAGCAATTCAAGCAAGCTTGATTGCATTCGCCTTGCACGATGATTCAGTCCGCCCTTGCTAAGTCCGAACTTCAGTAAGTATGTTATGTATGTTCTCGCGCTAAGCGACTATAAGTAGATATTCAAGGCTTGCTGCTGCCGCGGGTTACAAACCCGCCCCCCCAATTAGGCAGATAAATTGCAGTTTATTAAACTGAGTTTGTGCACACGATGCGTTATGGAACTCAAATTTTAGGAATCGCCTTTATGGTAATGTCCAAATGAAAGCACCTTGTTGTAGTACATCATGGCATGGTATGTGGGTAGCGCGACAAGCCTTGGCCCATACTTTGCGTTGACGTGAAGTGAGAGAGCCGTCGAGTACGACTTGTCTTATGCTCGTGTTGGCAAGCCACTGTGTTGCGTTTGTAGGACTTCCTTTAGCTACGATAAGCAAATCGATGGGGCCAATCGCATTTAGTGCAAATGGTAGGTTTAGATAGACAATGCGTTTGTGATGAAATAGGAATAATCCCTTGGCGCGTTGCAGTGTAGGGTAACTGGCCTGACTTTGTGTGATGAGCGTAGGAGGGGCGATGTGGTTGGGCATGAAGAAGTTTTGCTCAATAGGTGTCATGCGCAATCGTGTAGAATCCGCTGTGGTTGACGATAGGAGGTAAGAGATAGCATTAGATTGTATGAAATGTATCAAACTGGTGTGCGTTGCTTTGTAAACGCAAATGCGGGGCGTGATTCGGCGAATAGTCAATGTTGAGAACGTTTCAGCTCCGATGCTGATTATCAGCAATGCTACGGAACTGATAAGAAGCGCTTTGCGCGTAAGTGTCTTGCGCTTTTCAAAGAAAAAGAAAAGCAAAATGGGTACTAACCATATACACACAAGCGTAAAGGAGGTGGCGTAGACGCGTTCAGTAGCAAAAGGCCATTCCGATATGGCTTGTAGCCCTTGTGTGAGCAAGTGAAGTGTCCATTCTATCACTTTGGCTAATGCCACTTGTGTGAAAGAGAAGGGTAATAGTAAAAACAATAGGGCGGCACTAAGTAGTATATAGGCCGCAGGTATTACCATAAAGTTGGCCAGCCATGCGTAGGGAGCCAACGTGTGGAAGTAGTGTAGTATCAAAGGCGCTGTGCCCCATTGTGCACTGAGCGAGATGCAAATGAAGGGGATCAGAACAGAACGGAAGAATTTATAGCTGTGCTTCTTGATACGATACTTCCATGAGGGGAGGGTGAAGTAACGAAAATAGGCTTTGGGGGTGTAGAACTCCCTTCGTGGTGTGTTAAAGTGGTAGATATCGTCTTTCCAAAACGGAAGGCGGTGGCGCTGCCATAGATAGTCATTGGAGGAGATGATGAAAAACACGGCCGTGAACGAGAGTTGAAAACCTACGTCGAAGAGAGTAAAGGGGTCGATGATGAGTAGGAGAAGAGCTGCAAGGGCTAAATTGTTGAGCGAAAGACTGTGGATACGCTGTAGACTTTGTGCTACTTGCATGAATGAAAACATCAGTGCAGCGCGTAAGAGCGAGAGTGGGGCTCCTGCTAATAGGACAAAGCCCCAAAGGGCTGCTAATAAGAAGAGGGTGGCCGCTCCATGTTTCCAGCCGTAGCGCAATCGTTTGAGTAGCAATAGATTGAAAAGGCTGATAAGAATGCCAATGTGGAGTCCTGATAGCGCAAGAACGTGACTTGTTCCCGTGTCAGAAAAGAGTTGTTGCGTCTCGGTGGTAAGTAGTGATTTGTCGCCTAAAGTGAGTGCTGCTAAGAGTGAAAGGTCGGTATCGTGAAAGTATTGCGCATATTGATTGACAAGCTTTTGGCGCAGGTGGAGAAACCTTGTGTGCCAATTAGAAGTAGTAGGTATTGTAAGTATTTGCCATTGCGCTGTGTGGCAGTAAGCACTTCCACTTAGTCCATGTTGCAAAAGGTAAGTTGCGTAGTCGAAGTCGCCAGGGTTGCCAGGACGATTCTTTTCGTTAATTCTTGCTTTAAAGGCTATGTTCGTTCCGCTTTGCAACTTGAGCGTTTCGTTTCCTTGCAGACTTACTTGAATGCGCTTTTGATGGTATTGCTTCTTATCACTTTTAATTTCGACGATGACCGTGGTGTGTGATTCTTTTATCTTCTTAATCTGTTCTACTTGTCCCAGCCATACTTGTTCGTTTTGCGGCCAATGCGTGATAATCTCATTGTAGCGTTGCATGCTCCATGCGCCAGCTATGCAAATAAGAGCCAACGTCATTGCAATAGCTGAGGTCCAACCATTCCATTTTCGTTTCCCCACTATAGCTGCTATAGCTGTGAGGGTAAAAATCAGTGCTGCAATCAGCCATTCCCACCTATTGATCATGTCCTTACACGTCCAAGCCAAAACGATGCCTCCTACCAATGGTAGCAAAAACTTTAGCAAAGGCATTCTGCGCCCAATCGCATCGGGGAGTGGAGGAGTAGAGGAGGGAATAAGCGTCATAGTAAATGGTCAAGTATTAGATTGTTTTATGATCAAAAGTGCAAAGCAAAATGAAAGTATGAAAACTTTCATTTTGTATTGCCGAGCCGCAGCCTATCTTATCAAAAGATAAACTTCATCTTCATCTTATTTTGACACGCTTTCTTGCTTATAGCAACTGTTCTTGTTGAAGCATTTGTTGGTAGACAGCGGCTTTCTTGAGAATGTTGAGGGGGTAGGCGCGGCTGCTGCTGGGCATGCGATAGAGGCGCATGGGACGGCCTTCGAAGTCAAAGGTGGTGTATTCGCCTACTTTGGGTTCGGCTACGCTGAAGTGGGCGCGGAGCGTGTCGGTGGCTTTTTGGCCTGTGGTGACTATGGCGTGACATTGGGGCAACTGACGGAGCAGGTGGTCAATGTCGGTGTGTTCAACGACTTCTAAAAACTTGTCAGAGGCATTGTCTTGTAGACGGTTGACGGCGCAGGCCGTGTCGTACAAGGCAATGCCTCTCATGGTTAGGAATGCTTTTAACTTGGGTTTGTCAAATCGCTTGTTGGGCACGTCGATGAAGTGGTCTTTGTCGTTGAAATAGATGAGGCCAAAGATGCGCCACATATCGTTCTGCATGTTGGGATAGAAGAAGTCTATCGACCAGCGTTTGCGAGGTGGCGGAAAACTGCCTAACATCAAGATGTGAGCGTTTGGGGGAAGAAAGGGTTGTAAGGGGTGACGTTCCATGGAGGGAAATGTGGAAATGTGAGAATGCTTTGTTAATGTGCAAATGTGAGAATGTGCAAATGGGCAAATGGTTGAAGAATGTTTTAATAGCGTACGAAGGCGACCATTTGCACATTTGCACATTCTCACATTTGCACATTAACAAAGCATTCTCACATTTACTATTTTTCTTTCAGATAGCGGTCAACTTCGATGCCAGCTTTGCAGCCACTGGCGGCTGCGGTGATAGCTTGGCGGTAGTGAGGGTCGGCTACGTCGCCGGCAGCGTAAACGCCGGGAATGCCTGTGCGGGGAGAGTCGCCTTCGGTGATAATGTAACCTGTTTCATCGGTCTTGACCCAAGGCTTGAAGAGGTCGCTGTTGGGCTTGTGGCCAATGGCTAAAAAGAAGCCATCAATAGCGATGTCGTACTGACGCTCGTCGGCCTCGCCTTTGCGATAAATGACATGAGCACCTTCTACACCGTCTTCGCCAAAGAGACCTACCGTGTTGGTCTCGAACAAGACTTCAATCTTGTCGTTACTAAACACGCGGTCTTGCATGGCCTTTGAGGCACGCAAGAAGGGTTTGCGCACAATGAGGTAAACTTTCTTGGCGAGTCCTGCCAAGTAGGTGGCCTCTTCGCAAGCGGTGTCGCCACCTCCTACTACGGCTACCGTCTTCTTACGATAGAAGAAGCCGTCGCATGTAGCACAAGCGCTTACGCCCATGCCTTGGTATTTCTTCTCGTCAGAGAGACCCAGATATTTGGCAGAAGCTCCCGTGGCGATAACGAGTGTTTCGGTCTGAATTTGTGTATCGTCGTCGAACCAGAGCGTGTAAGGTGACTGCGAAAGGTCAACCTTAGTGGCTGTAGCGGTACGGATTTCTGTGCCAAAGCGTTCGGCTTGCTTGCGCATACTATCCATGAGTTCGTTGGCATCTATGCCTTCGGCAAATCCGGGAAAGTTCTCTACTTCAGTAGTTATCGTCAATTGTCCGCCTGGTTGCAGTCCTTCATAAATGATAGGTTTGAGTCCAGCGCGTGCTGTGTAAATAGCTGCGGTGTAGCCTGCAGGGCCTGAACCAAGAATGACGCATTGTTCTATTTGTGACATGTATGGGGAGTTTATGAGTTTAATGAGTTTATGAGTTTAATGAGTTTAATGGGGTTAATAAGCTTATTAAACTAATAAACTCATTAAACTCATTAAACTCAAGATTTTATCTTAGGTCAATCACCTCGATGCCGGGGTGATTCTTTTGGTTAAACTTAAAGTTGCTGTCGGCCCAATGTCGGTGAGTGCGGAGACCGTTGACGCGAATGCGCGTCCACTCGCCTTTGTTGTCCTTCATACGAATGGAGTAGGGCAACTGCGTATGTTTGTCAATAACGGCAATGACCAGTTGAATGCCATTGGTGTGCTTTTGTGCTTGCATACGCACCTCGTGGCATGCCTTGCCGTGGTAAGTTGTGTTGGCGAGTTTGAGGTTATAGCCGCTCTTGTAAAGGTTGATAAACGTGTATGGATTGACTTGTTGCAGTTCGGCAGCAGTAGGGTTACTTACGTTCACCTCATCACTTCCGTTCATCAGTGTCCATTGCGTGCGGCCGTCAAACCATGTGGTCAGTGCGTTAGAAGCAATCTTAAACTTATTGCCTTGTACTTGAATGTGGCCGTTAGCCGTACCCGTTTCGTGTGTGCCTTTAAACTGTGTGCCTTCGAAGGAAGCTTCAATGCCACCACTATTTTTTAGTTTGGAGGCTGTTTGATCAAGTACTTGACGTGCTGTTTGTGCAAAACTGGCCATGCTCACAGCGCAGGCTGCACAAAGGGTGATAAATATGCGTTTAATTTTCATCGAAATGTCATTTTAAAGAATTTGCACTATATGCTGCAAATGTGCTATACGTACTTGCAAAAATAACAAATTAGAATTAATGCGCAAAGTAAAAGGCAAGGGTTTTGCGCAAACGGGGGGGCAGGCCTTATTAAAGAACCATTTCTGAGTCATTCTAAAAAAATATAGCCAAGGTGAGGCTCTTAACCTCATCTTGGCATTGCAGATGTGGGGACGCGTCGCACTCCCCATTAGGAAAACCTGCCGTGTCCCCCCACATCACCACCATTGCTATTAAGGTTGCATCTTGATTTCCATAATGCCACCTTTAATGAGTTGTTCGCGTGAGAATGTAATGTCAGACGTAAGAGGCTGGTGCATTAAAATCGCCTGTTTGATGTGGCAGTTGCGTGGCGTATTATTCTTGGTGTGAATAATCAGTCGGCGCGTGCGTGGCAATTGCAGCGTAGCTACGTTGAAGAGAGGACGAACAAGGCGGAAACGATTGTTGTCGTCAGGTACAAATCCTAAGGCGTTGAAGATAAACCATGCGGCTTGCGCGTCTGTCATTTGTTGGCCAGTAAAGAGCGCTTGTGCTGTCTGTCGTAATACAGAGTCAGCCTCTTGTGCGTCAGTTGTAGCGCCAGTAGGGTAGAGTGGCGTGATAGCGTCAATAAAGGACAAAGCATCAATGGCCTGTTTGGCTTTTAGATG
>UQHJ01000080.1 GCA_900540885.1 uncultured Prevotella sp. | reverse complement strand
GGTGTGTTGACTGTCGGACTCTTGGATTTCTTGACAGACAAGAACTTGTTGGAGCAAGGATAAATCTCATAAAAAACCTGAAGTTTCGGATTCAGCCCGCCCTTGTTAAATCCGAAACTTCAGTATGTAAATAAGTATGTAAAATTGTATGTTATGTATGTTCTCGCGCTAAGCAACTATAAGCAAAGATAGTGCAAGGCATGCTGCTGCCGCGGGTTGAAAACCCGCCCCCCAATTAGGCAGATTACCCACACAATACATTATAGGGAGACGTAAAACAGCTACTTCTGCAATTCGTCAATATTGACGATTTTGTTGACAATAGCATAAATGGTGAGCCCTGCAACAGAGTGAATGTTGAGTTTGCGTGCAATGTTTTTGCGATGCGTGAGTACGGTGTTGAGCGAGATGCAGAGTTGGTCGGCTATCTGTTTGTTGGCCAAGCCACATACTACACAGTGTACAATCTCACGCTCACGCTCTGAGAGGGTATCTTCGGGGCGCTTGTCGTCTGCCTCTGCAACAGGAGCTTCTTGCACACCGACTTTCTTCTCAAGTATTTCAACCGCTGGGACGAAGATGTCGTCCTCTACTTGACAGTGAATGCGAAGGTCTGTCTCACAGGTAAAGATGTCGTACAATACGTTGTTCAACAATTCTGCCTGCTCGGTAGGAGCATAATACTTTATAATAATATTTTTGAGCTCTTGCAATTTAACGTCAATGCTATTGTGACCGCGCGCGAACTGCGAGATACTATATTCTCCCGTGCGGCGACCTTGCAAGAGTTGGTCTACGTAGCCAAACACTTTGCGATTTTCATGTTGCATGTGTTTGCGCACCTCGCCCATATAGTCGTCATAGAACTTTAAGATGAGATACGACACCTCGCCCGGCTGCGAGCAGTCGAGTGCTTCAAGTAGTTTACGGCGTATGGCTGGCAACTGAAAGTCAAGAAAGTAAGTGTGCGCTTGCTTTAGATAATTTGTCAAACTTTTTACCGACACTTGGTCGATGCTATCGGCCGCCCCACGTGCTCCTCGATGAATAAAATTGGCCACTGATAAGAAGGTGGCCGTATCAACGCCGTGTGCTTCACACACCTGTCGCACGGTCTGGTCGCCCACGCCAAGGGGAATACCAAAACGCGATATCATTTGCAGCAAAGATGGTTCGTTGCAAATCACATCGCACATGTGATCGGTTTCCTTATAATTATAGGTGCTATTGTATACCATCGTTTTTTTTGACGTTCGTTTCTTTTTTGACGAGTTAACAAGTTAACAGACAAATTACCTTAAAAATTGATTGAAATTCTTACTCTTTAACTTGTCTACTTGTTAGCTCTGTTACTTTTCACGCCTGCAAATTTAAACATTCCGTCAAAATGCTTATGTACCCACTTTTGGGTATTTTATGTTTTAATAGGGTAGAATGAACGAAAAACACTTCACCCTATACCCACTTTTTTTGCTAAAAGCGGGTGATTGTACCCCCCTTTCACACTCCGTAACTTTGCACTCGAAAAATTTAATAATTAATGCAATGAAACATTTAGCATTAAAGTTGGCTTTAGGTGCAACCTTACTTCTTATAATAGGAGTAGCCTCAACCACTGCCAACACTAAACTTTCGGCAGGGCCACACATTGACGGCATGACATGCGCCACCCCTCCCAATCGCCCTGCGAAGAAAGAGAAAGTATCTAAGTCTGAGAAGAAGCAAAAGAAAGCTAAAAAGACGAAGAAAACGAAAAAGACGAAGGAAACAGATAAAAAATAAAACAGAGTTGGCAAGCGGCAAAAAGGATGTGGGGACAGTGCACAGACCGAAAGGCTCAAAGTGAGACATCGCGTTTTTTTGAAACCATCTCGTCGCACAACAACTTTAAGGAGATTAGTAAAAAGAATAATGACTCGCACAGCAGGTTCGGCTGCCAAGCTTCTCACACCTTGCATCATTCATTCTTTATTCACACCTCTATTTGCACGGCTTGCCACTCTGCTTTTTCTTTAGAATTGATTTGAAACTATACAATATATAAAGAATAAAGAATGAACGCAAAAATTGCAACGCTCACCCTTAGCGCACTCGTTGCTGCTAACCTCTCTGCCACGGAAGTGGAAACGGAGGTAAAGGCTGACAGTGTTAACACAGTGAGCAAGACTCAAACTAAAAGCAGCACGAAGAAGCTACGCCAAGTCAGTGCTGATGAGGACTATCAAAAGTTTCGCTTCGGTGGTTATGGCGAAATGGTAGCAGCCTTTAAGGACTACGGCATCAACCGCTTCTATGGCGGCAACGACGGCAACAAACGCGACCACCGCAACACGATTTCTATTCCTCGCTTTGTACTCGCCCTTGATTATAAGTTCACACCGAAGTGGATTCTCGGTGCTGAGATCGAATTCGAATCGGGCGGTGTAGGCACGGCCTACGAGATTGAGAACTCTGAAAATGGTGAATACGAAACAGAGGTTGAAAAGGGCGGTGAAGTAGCACTTGAGCAGTTCCACATTACGCGCCTCATTCACCCCTCCTTCAATGTGCGTGCTGGTCACCTCATCCTGCCTATCGGCTTGACAAACTCTCACCACGAACCGATTAACTTCTTTGGCACTACACGTCCTGAGGGCGAAACGACCATTATCCCTTCAACGTGGCACGAAACGGGTCTTGAGATCTTCGGTACGTTTGGCCAAGACTATGCCAACTTTGACTACCAAGCCTTGATTACTACCGGACTGAACGCTTGCGGTTTTGATCGCAACAATTGGGTACAAGGTGGCAAACAAGGTATCTTCGAAGAGGATAACTTCACTTCACCGGCTTATACCTTCCGCCTCAATTATAATGGTGTACCAGGCTTGCGCGTAGGGGCTTCGTTCTACTATTGCGCCAACACGACTGCCAACTCTGATAAGTTGACCGAGTATAACTTCCGCGCTCCATTGCGCATTTATACGGTCGATGCTCAATATAAGAACGCTATCGTTACGGCTCGCGCCAACTTCATGTGGGGCAACTTAACGAATGCCGACAAGGTAAGCGCCGTTAATACGAAACTTTCTAACCAATCTCCCTACACGCGTGTAGTACCTGTGGCTCACAAGGTCGTTAGCTATAGTGCTGAAGTGGGCCTCAACTTAGCTGGCATCTTTGCTGGTACGCGTTGTCCCGTACTCTACCCCTTCGCTCGCTTCGACTATTACAATCCACAGAAGAAGTGTGCGGGCCTTTATACCGAAGACCGCCGCACCGAAACGCGCAAATGGACCGCTGGTCTTAACTGGTACGCACTGCCTAACCTCGTCATCAAGGCCGACTACTCTACTCGCCAATTTGCCACAAGCAAGATGTTTGGCAAGGGTAAATACAATAGCGAAAACGAGTTCTCTATCGGTGTAGCTTACGTAGGATGGTTTACGAAGCGCTAACGCTTTTCGAATGTGCAAATGGGTAAATGTGCTAATGAGTAAATGTGCAAATGTGCAAATGAGTATATGGTTCTCATTAAACTCATTAAACTCATTAAACTCATTAAACTCTTTAAACTCATTAAACTAATCAAACAACACAATACAATGAACAAAAAGTACTTTTTCGCAGCCATTTTGGGTTTGGCTGCTACAATCTTTACATCAGTGTCATGTAGCGAGAACAATGACGAACCCAATCCTGGTGAGAAAGACGACCCTGCTACAGTTGATTACACCTCAGAAAATGCTGACGCGTGGGGCAACTACATGATGAATACAGCTCGCCTTCTCACGGCTGATGCTCAAAAGCTCTATACCAACTGGACAGAGAAGTATGGTAAGAACGACAAGTCTTACGCAGAACTCTTCAAGGCTCACGACAATGCTTCTGGTTATGGTGACGTTGACCAAGCCATTCAAGAAATGGTAGAGAAGATGGGCGAAATTGCCAACGAGGTTGGTTCTTCTAAGATTGGCGACCCTTATGCTAAGTGGGTAGCTGGCCAAAAGACGCAAGCCCTCTACGCTGTAGAGTCTTGGTATAGCTGGCACTCTCGTGACGACTATACCAACAACATCAAGTCTATTCGCAACGCTTACTATGGTACTCGCGATGGACAGATTGCTGAGAACTCTTTGGCTAAGGCACTCGAAGGTACTGCTATCGACACGAAGGTGCGCCAGTACATCACCGATGCTGAGAATGCAATCCAAGCTATCACTCAGCCCTTCCGCAACCACATCGGTAGCGTTGAAGCACAAAACGCTATGACTGCTTGCGAGAAATTGCAAAAGGTGCTCGGCGAGATTGAAACTGAAGATGGTAAAGTTACGGGTGACGCTACCAACTTGAAGACAGAGGCTATCAAATTGCCCGAAGCTACAAAGAATGCTATCATCAACAACTTTGTTGACAACGTAGTTGTTCCTACTTACCGCGACCTCGTTACGAAAAACAACGCGCTTAAGGCTGCTGTTGACGCTTTTGCCGCTAACCCTTCTAACGATGGTTTCGAAGCTTGCTGCAAAGCATGGATGGAAGCTCGTGAACCATGGGAAACGAGCGAAGCCTTCCTCTTTGGTCCTGTTGACGAGTTGGGTCTCGACCCCAACATGGACTCTTGGCCTCTCGACCAGAATGGTATCATGCAAATCATGAAGTCTAAGAAGTGGAGCGAACTTGAGTGGGCCCCCGGCGACGACGATGCAAAGGTTGAATCTGCACAAAACGTTCGCGGCTTCCACACATTGGAGTTCCTAATCTTCAAGGATGGCAACCCCCGCACCGTGTCTAAAAAGTAAATTTAATGAGTTTATTTAGTTTAATGAGTTCAATAACGACTCTAAACTTCCAACTCGCTTAATCTCATTAAACTTATTAAACTAAATAAACTCATTAAACTTATTGAACTCATCCTTCCACATCGGAGTGAAGTGAAAAACACCACTTTTTCGCTTCACTCCCTATGTGCGTTTAAAAAAAGTTGACGAAAATAATAACTTACCCATTAACTTGTCATTACCCTATGAGTTCGTTACCACGTCAACTTATCAACAAAGAAAATAGCAATGATTCACAGTTTTCTAAGACATAGTTGGATAGTAGGTGCTGCACTGCTTGCCCTCACGGCTTGTAGTGACGATGAGGGCATAACGGTGACGGACATCACCGTGCCCGAAGGCTATGCCCTCTCGGCCGACATCTCTACTATCTTCCTAAACTCATCAACGGCCTATGACGTTGAGGCCAATTGGGTGAGCGGCAAATACTTGGCTCGATTTAATTCGGGCAATAAACTTTACGACAACGCCGTACCAAGCGGCACCGATCCAGAAGCGGGTGGCCTTGGTCCGCTCTACGCAGGCTTCTCGTGCAAGAGTTGCCACATGACTACAGGTCGCACCAAACCTGCCATTTGGGCCAACTACGATGAGAGCAAGGCCGACAAAGACGGCTTCTGCACCGTGTCAGGCGGCACGGGCTTTACCTCTGGCTTGATTTACATCACACGTAAGAATGGCTCCTTCTTCCCCGACTATGGCCGCGTACTTCACGACCAGTGCATTCAAGGCACTTACGTGGGCAAGGACGGCAAGGAGTATGAGATGAAGCCTGAGGGCAAATTGCAGGTGAAATGGCACAAGCAGCAGTTCGCCTTCCCCGATGGCGAGACTTACGAATTGGCTTATCCTGAATACCGCATTAGCGAGTGGTATACCAATGGTATGAAGAATTACGGCAAACCCATTGCCGATGCCGTTAAACCTGAGGACTTAATCATCAGTGTTCGCCAACCGCTCCGCCACGTGGGCATGGGACTAATGATGGCGCTCGACCCCACCGAGATAGAAGCTTTGGCGGCTAAGAGTAACTATCCTGAATATGGCATTAGCGGCCGCTGTAACTACATTACCGAAAAGGGCGTTACGGGTGTTGGCCTTTCGGGCAACAAAGCACAACACCTCGACCTCACCGTTGAACTCGGTTTCTCAAGCGATCTGGGTGCTACGAATAGCCGTTTTCCAGAAGAGATTTGCGAGGGACAGACGCAGCAGAAGTACGGCAGCATGATGGGCCTTGTTTATTCTAATCGGCTCGACGTTTCGACGGAAGCAATGGAAAATGTCGACCTTTATATGCAATGCCTCGGCGTACCGGCTCGCCGCTTGGGTTCGACTACGCAAATGGTGCAGTATGGCGATAAGCTGATTACCGAACGCGAAATGGTGAGCATTGGCGAACAAAACTTCTACAAAGCGAAATGTCAACTCTGCCACGTCACCACATTGCATACTAAGAAGCGCGGGTCTACCCTACTCAATGGTACACACCTCCCTTGGTTGGGCGGTTTGACCATTCACCCCTACTCTGACTACTTGTTACACGACATGGGGTCTGAAATTATGGGCGTTGGCCTCAACGACAACTATTGCAGCGGTTTGGCACGCGGCAACGAATGGCGCACCACTCCTCTTTGGGGCGTTGGTTTGCAACAGAAGGTTGACGGCCACACTTGCTTTATGCACGACGGTCGTGCCCGCAACTTTATCGAGGCTATCATGTGGCACGGCGGTGAAGGCGAGGCTTCAAAGAACATCTTTAAGAAGATGCAAAAGAAAGACCGCGACGCACTTATTAAATTCTTGGAATCTCTGTAGAACTCTTTGAGTTGACAAGTTAACGAGTTGACGAGTTAATAGGTAAGTTACCTTATATAACTCATCAACTAAAAACTAACTTGCTCGTTAACTCGTCTACTTGTCAACTCGTCAACCTAAAAAAAAGAAGGAAATGAACAAAACAATATTAAGCCTTGCAGCCTTCGTTGCAGCAAGCACACTTACCATAAACGCTGAGAACGTAAACACCACTGACGCTGACTCAGCAAACGTAGAAACTGCACAACGTCCGCACAAACATCGTGCTGACGAACATCGCATTAAATATGCTCCCGTCGACCTCGATACTGACAATGGTGTCGTTTCGCTCGCTGGTAGCAAGGGATTCACCATTCAGACCAAGAAGGGCGACTTCATCTTTAAGCCCTATATGTTGGTACAGACCAGTGGCAACTTCAATTGGTACGACGACGAAGGCCTTGACAAAGCTTATAACCAAGACAATGTCGCAAACTCAGGTTTCGCCATTCCTAATGCCATTCTCGGCTTTACGGGTCGCGCCTTTAATAAAGTAAGCTTCAACTTGTCTATCAACGCTGCCAAGTCGGGCGGCAACTTGCTACAGCAAGCATGGTTCGATGTAAAGTTCAACAATCCCGTCCAACTACGCGTGGGTAAGTTTAAGACACCGTTCTCTCACGCTTACCTCACCACATTGGGCGAAACGCTCTTTCCCCAACTCCCCACTTCACTCACCACGGCCGTTATCATGCCCTACGTGCTGAATGCCGTAACGCCCTCAATGAGCACTGGCTTCGACCTCGGCATTGAGCTGCACGGTGTGGTCAACAATAAGTTTGGCTATGAAGTAGGTCTTTTTAATGGTACAGGATCGGGCGTAAACGTAGCCAACAAGACGTTGAGCGACGATTGGCACATTCCCTCTCTACTCTATGCGGGCCGCCTCACTTACATGCCTTGGGGCACTATGCCTTCAACGCAGGGCAATCCCAACCTCTTACACGAAAAGAAGATGTTGATTGGCCTTTCAGGTTCTATGAACGTGGAGAGCGAGAACGAGAGTACAAACGATTCACGTGTAGGTGCTGAGTTTGCAATGATTTACAACCGCTTGTATTTGGCTGGTGAAATGTATTGGATGAATGTTGGTTTCACCAAGCGTCAGAAGATTGACGAACACTACAACTACCTCGGTGGTTACGTCCAAGCTGGTTATTTCGTTGCTCCACGCGTTCAAGTAGCTGCTCGCTACGACTTTATGAACCGCAACAGTACGAGCAAGGACGGATTCTTAAACATGCCTGCCGTTGGTGTTAACTACTTCTTCAAGGGGTGTAACCTCAAGTTGCAAGCTATGTATCAGTACACTGGTCGTAAAGGACACGATACGCAGCTCGACCGCGACAACGACAACCTCGGCCTCGCTACCCACTCTGCCACCGTTCAGTTGCAGTATTGTTTCTAAATTAGTTGACGAGTTAACAAGTTGACGAGTTGACGAGTTAACGAGTTAACAAGTTGACGAGTTAACGAGTAAGTTTGTCTTTTTAGCTAACGAGTTAAATAAAGTAACTTTCCTGTTAACTTGTCAACTCGTTAACTCGTCAACAAAAAGACTCGTTTTCCAAAAGCAGAAAGAATGAAATCAATCATAAGTTCTCTACTATTCCTATTGTTGCTTTGCACGGCCTGTGACGACGGACGCATTTATGAAAAGGAGTACGTACCCATTGAGAGTGGCCGTGTGGCAAAGGTCGAGATGGACATCGATGGTGTCAGTTCTTGGCCCAGCAACTATACAGTGGCCATCGCGGGCTTTAGTGCAGACAATCAGTATGCCAGCATTACACGTAACGTGCAACCCGATGCCAACGGCCACGTATCAATGAAGTTGGTCGGCATTCCTGATGAGGTGAAGACCATTGAGGTCTGCGTCACCAACTCTCTGCGTCGTCGCATCATCACTTTCTATTCGACCGATGCTCCCACCACCTCTGACACCATTCGCATCAACGCGGGGTCACTCAACGTGGGCATGTATGCTGCCATACAATCGGCCGTACTCAACAAGGAGTGCGCCAACTGCCACAGTGGCAACGCTTGGGCTGCCTCGCTCAACCTCACCGAAGGCCATAGCTATGCTGATATGGTAAACGTCACCTCTCACAAAGACCCTTCTAAACTTCGCGTTCTTCCCTCTGATGCCGACAATAGCATCCTCTACGAAACACTCGCTACCGACATCAGCACTGCATGGAAGCACGACCACTCTAAAATCATGATTACCAAGCAGTCCGAATTGCAAATGATTAAAGACTGGATTAACAACGGAGCAAAAGAGTAAAAACGCTTAACGTATTGTTTGGGTAAAATTGGTTTAATAAACTGCAATTTGACAACCCAAACTGTTCTAAGACATATATAGCCCCTCTCCTTTCCCCTCATTGATGAGGATAAGGAGAGGGGCTTTTTTCGAAAAAAACACTAAATAATTTGTTGCGTCAAACAAAATGCCTAACTTTCGCCCAAAATCATAACAACTCAACAACAAAAACCGATATGAAACACTTAAAACTATTCGCACCATTGGTAGCCTTGTTGCTGATGACAAGCTGCGTTAGCAAGAAAAAACTTGCTGAGGTGCAAACATCTTACGATCAGCTTAAGACCGAACACGCTACACTGCAAAAGGACTATAACGACGCGCAAGTGCGCATTGCCGAATATACCTCTGACTCTAAAAGCTTGGCCGCTCGCCTCAAGGAAGAGCAAGAACGCAATAAGGAGATGAAGGAGGCTTATAACAAGTTGCAGTCATCGTACCAAAGCAACGTACAGCAAGGCAATGTCAACATCTCGAAGTTAGTGGACGAAATCAATGCTTCGAATAAGTTTATCAAGCAATTGGTAGACGCTAAGACGAAGAGTGACTCGCTGAACCAAGCTTTGACTAACAAACTCACACGTTCGCTCTCTAAGCAAGAGATGAACGACGTTGACGTTCAAGTACTCAAAGGCGTAGTTTACATCTCATTGGCCGACAACATGCTCTACAAGAGTGGTAGCTACGAGATTGGCGACCGTGCTGGCGAAACGCTTTCTAAGATTGCCAAGATTATTACCGACTATAAGGACTACGACGTATTGGTAGAGGGTAACACCGACAATGTACCTATCTCACAGAAGAACATTCGCAACAACTGGGACCTCTCTGCCCTTCGTGCCTCATCTGTCGTACAGGCTCTGCAGACGCAGTATGGTGTTGACCCCAAACGTTTGAGCGCTGCTGGCCGTGGCGAATACAACCCCGTGGCTTCTAACAACTCAGCCGTGGGCAAACAACGCAACCGCCGCACACAAATCATCATTACGCCTAAGCTCGACCAGTTCATGGACCTCATCGATGAGGCTCCCGAACAACAGCAACAATAATAAGTACGTCCGTCTTACGTAACGCGTTACGTAGGACGGACTTGTTGTATATACAAAACAAAAAAGCCTCCATAACGAATAGGCTTTTATGACAAAAATAAACTGCAATTTATCTGCCTAATTGGGGGGGCGGATCCTCACCTGGGGGCGACGCGTCCCCGCGTCGGCATTTGTAAGTCAAGGCTCGAGGCCTTGACTTGCAAATACATGAATATC
>UQHJ01000079.1 GCA_900540885.1 uncultured Prevotella sp. | reverse complement strand
TACATTCATGTGCCTTACCACGACTTTGCATCGTACATACGCTTGCTGCAAGAGGCTGCCGTGCACAAGGAGGTGAAGAGCATCGAAACCACGCTCTATCGCTTGGCACGCGAGTCGAAGGTGGTCAAGGCGCTCATCAATGCTGCCCAAAACGGCAAACAGGTGACGGTGGTGATTGAACTGCTGGCACGCTTTGACGAGGCGTCGAATATCAACTGGTCGAAAAAGATGCAGGAGGTGGGCATCAACGTCATATTTGGTGTTGAAGGACTGAAGGTGCACTCCAAAATCACGCACATCGGCATGCGCAAGGGCGCGGACATCTGCGTGGTGAGCACCGGCAACTTTCACGAGGGTAATGCCCGCTGCTACACCGACTATATGCTCATGACGGCCAACCGCAACATTGTGCGCGATGTGGCCCAAGTGTTCGACTTTATCAAGCAGCCCTATCTGCCCGCCAAATACAAGGAGTTGCTTGTGTCGCCCAACGAGATGCGCAACCGCTTTGTCAAACTTATCAACGACGAGATTAAGAACCACAATACGGGCAAACCAGCCTATATACGCATCAAAATCAACCACATAACCGATCCCGCGATAGTGAAGAAACTTTACGAGGCATCGGCCAACGGGGTGAAGATTGACTTGGTGGTGCGCGGCAACTGTTCACTGGTTACGGGCATTGCGGGCAAGAGCGACAACATACGCATTGTGGGCATCATCGACCGTTACCTTGAGCACGCGCGCATCTTCCAGTTCTGTGCAGCAGGCGAGGACAAGATGTTTATTGGCTCGGCCGACTGGATGCCACGCAACCTCAATAGCCGCATCGAGGTGGTGACACCCGTTTACGACCCAGCCATTAAGGACGACCTCAAACGAGTGATTGACTATGCGCTGCGCGACAATCAGCAGGGGCGCACCGTCGACGGCACTGGCCGCAACCGACCCTGGCACACTGGGGACGAAGCCGCCCCGTTCCGTTCACAAGAGGCGCTGTATGAGCACTACCGCAACATGGAGACAGAAGAGGCTGCACAATAAGGGTGACGGAGCGACGAGTTGACGAGATGACAGGTAAGTTTGCCAATTTTTTTTTAAGTTTCCTGGCATTCTTACTTTCACCTAAAGTGTATAGCATACTTACTTGTCAACCCGTTAACTTGTCAACCCGTTAACCTATCAACTTATCCACTTAAAACCACCATACATTTTGGCACGACTCAATTACGCTGCAATCGACATTGGTTCCAACGCCGTGCGATTGCTCATCAAAAGCATTGACAGCAAGGCTGACGACAAAAGCAAATTCAAGAAAATCATGTTGCTACGTGTGCCGCTGCGCCTGGGCTTCGACATCTTTACCAACGGCGAGCTGTCGAACAAGAAGGCCGACAAGTTGCGCCGGCTCATGAAGGCTTACCGCCAGTTGATGAAGATATACGACGTGGACGATTACCGCGCCTGTGCCACATCGGCCATGCGCGATGCCGTGAACGGGCCCGAAGTGATAGCGCACATACTGAAGGACACGGGACTCAATATCGAGATTATCGATGGCAAGGAGGAGGCACACATTGTATATAGCAACCACCTTGAGTGCATGGCCGACCGCACGGGCAATTACATTTACGTTGACGTGGGCGGTGGCTCTACCGAGGTGAACCACCTGCGCAATGGGCAGTTACTCAGCTCTGCTTCATACAACATTGGCACGGTGCGACTGCTCACCGGCAATGTGCGCGACGACGAATGGCAGCGACTCGAACATGACCTTGACATGATGATGCAGAACGGCATCGACCACATCAACATCATTGGGTCGGGCGGCAACATCAACAAGATTTACCGCATGACGGCTGTCAAGGACCGCACACTGCAACGCATGCCCATCTACTCGGTACAGGCCATTTACGACGAACTCAAGCCCTTGAGCGTGGAGGAGCGCATGGAACAGTTTGCTCTCAAAAACGACCGCGCAGACGTTATCATACCCGCGGCGGAGATATTTCTGCGCATTGCCCGCACCGTGCATGCCGAATATATACATGTGCCTGTTATCGGACTGGCCGACGGCATCATCGACGAGCTATACGCCCAACGCCTCACACGACAAGCGCAAAAGGTGTAGTACAACGGAGTTAGGGAGTTAAAGGGTTCGTGAGTTTCAAAACAGACCTTTTTAGCGAGACCTCTTTGGCGGATATTATTCACTCAATTTTCGGATTTAGGCGGGTACGGCCTAAATCCGAAAATTCAATCATTAATCGACCATTAATCTTTTCATTAAAGGGATAAAAAGAGATTTTGTTCAATAGTAGACTATTGAACAAAATTATATAAGGAATATGATGGCTGCTACCTCGATCACTATGCCCAGTGGTTCTTTTTGTTCTTCTTCACTATCGGTATTTTTGTGGTTGCAGAAGGTGTAGGATTTATGATTGCACAGAGTTGTGAAAAATGACAAACCGACTAACCTTAAGCTTTCGCTTAAAATCAGCCGACTAATATCAATTCTTGTTATACGACTAAACTATGCTTTTCATTATCTTGGCCGTCTAATAACTCATAGAGAGTTGTATCAGTAAACGTCCTCCATATCTTTAAATCAACGGACTTGTAATCGTTGAAAAGTTGTCCTATGAACTCAATCTCGAATACAAGTATAAGGTCATTCTGATCTTCCTCAGGAGTTCCACTGCGAGTTAAGCCTTGCTCACGATATGAGTCCCTTGCAAGGGCAGCGGAGTTGCAGTCTCTTTGATTTTTGTTTTGTTGCACAATCTTCACATGAGCTTCACGTTTTCGTAATACCCCCCTCGTAATTTTGCACCCGAAAACAAAGCATAACAAAACAATATTTTATGAAAAAATCATTCTATACTCCGCTTTTGGCGCTCACTATGGCCACCATGGCTATCCCTGCTATGGGCAACGATTTTGATAGTCCGGGAAGCATTCGTGGAAAAGTGACAGATGCAGAGCATCAAGCCCTGCCAGGAGCAGCAGTGCAGATTGAAAGTTTGCATACGGTGGTCACCAGCGACCAAAACGGCAACTATTCTTTTTCCAACCTCAAGCCTGACACCTACAAGGTGAAGATTTCTTACGTGGGCTATGAGCCTAAGGTCATCATCGTCAAATACGACGGACACGCGCTGCTTCAAAACGTGGAACTCACCACAACCAGCACGCTGGGAGAGGCCGTTGTCACTGGCACGTTCTTTGGACAACGCAAAGCCCTACAGGCACAGAAGGAAACAATGGGCGTGAGCAACGTGGTGTCGGCCGACCAAGTAGGGAAATTCCCCGATTCAAACATCGGTGATGCCTTGAAACGCATTAATGGTGTAAACGTGCAATACGACCAGGGGGAAGCCCGCTTTGGACAGGTGCGCGGCACCTCAGCCGATCTCACATCGGTCACGGTCAACGGCAACCGCATTCCCTCGGCTGAAGGTAGCACACGCAACGTGCAGCTCGACTTGATTCCGGCCGACATGATACAAACCATTGAACTGAACAAGGTCGTTACAAGCGATATGGATGGTGATGCCATTGGTGGCGAAATCAATCTTGTTACGAAGAATACGCCCAACCACCGTGTGATGAATTTCAATGTCGGAAGCGGCTTTTCATGGATTAGTAAGAAACCGACATGGGATTTGGGCGCCACCTTTGGCAACCGCTTCTTTAACAACCGCTTTGGTGTGATGGCTTCGGCTTCGTATCAATATGCACCGGGAGGATCGGACAACACGGAGTTTGAATATGTGGAAAACGACGACAAGACGATTGCGCTGAAGGAGGCACAGGTGCGACAGTATTATGTCACCCGCGAACGACAAAGCTATTCTCTTGCCCTTGACTATCTGTTCAACCCGCAACACAAAATTTTCTTTAACGGAATGTATAACCGCCGGAGTGACTGGGAAAACCGCTATCGCATCTCTTATAAGAAACTGAACGGAAAGCCCTCGAAGCAGTCGGTGGTGATGCAGACGAAGGCGGGATCTTCCAACCATAAGGATGCCCGACTTGAATTGCAGCAAACGATGGACTTCACCCTTGGTGGCGAACACGAATTCGGTTTGCTGAAGGCTGATTGGGCGGGCAGTTATTCGCGAGCAACGGAAGACCGTCCCAACGAACGCTATGCTTCCTATCAGCTGAAAGGCGAAGACTTTGCTGCTGGTTTTGAGGATGTGGGCGAAAAACATCCTTATTACGCACTCCAACTTCCAGCGCTTAACGATAGCCACTGGAAACTGGCCGACCTAACCAATAGTAACCAGAACATTGCCGAAAATGAATGGAAGGGCAAATTAAATTTCACACTGCCCATTAGCAATGGTTTGTATGGCAACACCTTGAAGTTCGGAGCGAAATACACCAACAAACACAAAACGCTCAACAAGTCGTTCTACGATTACGACATCGAAGAGGTTCTCGGCAACGACTGGCGCAACCTCACGAGCAACGAAATACGTAATGGTTTCATGCCCGGCTCGCAATATCCCGCTGGAACGGCCTTCATCAGCAAGGAGACGCTGGGCAACATCAATTTCAACCAATACAGCGGCGTTGAGAATCTGGAGGAGGAAGCTGGCAACTACAACATTCGCGAGCAAATCACGGCCGGCTACCTGCGCTTCGACCAGAAACTCGGCAAACGCCTGACGGCCACGGCTGGTTTGCGCGTTGAACGCACGGACCTCAACACCAATGGTTTCAACGTGACGGTGCCTGAAGAAGGGGATGCCACCATGACGCCAACTGGTGCCTATAAGCATCACTACACTGACCTGCTTCCGAGTATCTTGCTGAAATATCGTTTCAACGAGGACGGCAACTTGCGTGCTTCGGCAACGAAGAGCATTTCGCGCCCCAAATATTCAGCGCTAATTGCCAACAAATGCTACAACACGGCCGACCTGACGGCCACCATTGGCGATCCTAACACGCAGCCGGCGAAAGCCCTGAATCTTGATCTCTCTGCCGACTATTATTTCAAGAGTGTCGGCATGGTGAGCCTGGGTCTTTTCTATAAGGACATCAAGAACGTGAACATCGAATGGTCGTCAAACAAATACCTTGGCAGCGACCTTGGACTGACGGGCGACTTGGCTCAGGAAAGCTGGAAGGTCAGTCAAAACATCAACGCTTACGATGCCCGCGTGCTGGGTGTGGAAGCGGCCTATCAACGTGACTTCGGCTTTATAGCCCCAGCTTTAAAATGTCTCGGATTCTATGCAACTTATACTTACACCCATAGTAGCACACACAATTTCAACGAGCGTCTGAATGTGCAGCAGGGTGAAGACATCAAAGTGGCTGGCTCGCCAGAACACACGGCCAACGCCTCTCTCTTCTTTGAAAAATGGGGAGCCAGCGTTCGTCTGTCATACAACTTCGCCTCGGCATTCATCGACGAAATGAGCACCAGCCGCCAGCTCGACCGCTATTACGACAAGGTGAACTACCTTGACCTCAACGCCAGCTACACGTGGGGAAAGAAAACGAAATACACGGTCTATGCCAACGCTAACAACCTTCTCAACCAGCCGCTCCGCTACTATCAGGGCGAGAAAAACCGCACCATGCAGGTGGAATACTACGGTGTGAAGGTGAACGTGGGTTTCAAAATCAATCTCTAACATCCAATCAATCTCTAACATCCCTTGTATCCAGCCGAAGTGATTCACCATTACTTAAAGGGATAAAACTCTCCGCAGTCTGCAATGTAGCCCCTGAGATGGTTAAAGCGCTACTTTGATTAGATAGCCCAACTACCATCAAGACGCTACTTGCAACTGCGTTTTTTTCCATACAAAAAAACAACGGGGAATCCAGACATTTCTATCCTATTCCCCCTCAACTACACCATAAAAATGAAACGCAACATTCTTCAGAAACTGGCAGCACTGCTTTTCCTTTGCTGCACAACCGCCAACCTCTTTGCCCAGACGCCAGAACAATGGAAAACGCTGAAGGGCGACATCACGCTCTACATGGCCAACGACCTCGGTCGCAACGGCTATTACGAACAGAAAACCATTGCAGAACTGATGGGAAAAATGGCGGAAACGGTGAATCCGAAATGTGTGATTGCCGCTGGAGACATTCATCATTTCAATGGTGTCGCCTCTGTCAGCGACCCACTCTGGACCACCAACTATGAGAACATCTATTCCCATCCAGAACTGATGATTGACTGGTTCCCCATTCTTGGCAATCACGAATATCGGGGAAACACACAGGCAGTACTCGACTATCACCAAATCAGCCGCCGATGGATGATGCCTTCGCGCTATTTCTCTAAGGTGTTCAATAAGAAGGGCATCTCTCTGCGTGTGGTGTTCATTGATACCACACCACTCATTAACCGCTATCGCACAAATGCAGACGTCTATCCCGATGCCTGCAAACAGAACGAAAGCGAACAACTGCAATGGTTGGACGAAACATTGCGCAACGCCCATGAAGACTGGGTCATCGTGGTGGGCCACCACCCCATCTACGCCCAGACCACCAAGTCAGAAGAGGAGCGCAGCGACATGCAGAAGAAGGTGATGCCGATTCTCCACAAATATAAGAATGTGGCCATCTATGCTTGCGGTCATATCCACAATTTTCAGCACATTCGCAAGAAGGCCGACAACATCGACTACGTGGTCAATTCTTCGGCTTCGCTCTCACGCAAAGTGATGCCCACCGATGGCACACAGTTCTGTTCTTCTGAACCAGGCTTCTCCATCATCTCTGCCACAGCCAGTCAGCTCAACCTTTACATGATTGACAAAGAAGGCAAGGTGCTATACACGGTTTCACACAAAAAGTAATGCTACTGCGTTTGGGGCAAGCAGCGAATAATGAATATCGGCCTCAAACACGTAGGGTTTTCAACTTTGGCTATGCTAATCTAAGCGTTTTGATACGTTAGGTAACAAAGTTCCCGAAAAGATTTTCTTGTCAAAGAGGAATATCTTTAATGATTACTGTATGGTAAAAGCTTTTCAGACATAAGTCAGCTTGCACTAAGCAAACTGAGTACAATCTTTAGCAACAGACTTTGGGGGTTCAAAGTCCTTGTATGGAACATTGAATTTCAGAATGTGCCAAATGCACACAAGCACCACCCTGTAGCCTCTAACAACACCGAGGTGGGAAAACAGCGTAACCGACGCACACAAATTATCATCACACCTAAGTTCGATCAATTCATGGACCTTATTGACGAGGCTCCTGAACAGCAACAAAAATAATAAGAAGGCATAATTTTATAAGCCTTGAATAATTAAAGTGGGAGGTAAACACTCTATATGGGTGCTTATCTCCTACTTTTGTGTTTGGGGGAGGATATTTTCAAAAGTAAGCACCTCCTAATCGAAAAGACTGGGTTCTTGTGGAGTAATATTGTACTATAAATTCGGGCATTACCACTCAACTTCGAAGACTAACTATCATTTTGTCAGTTTTGAAAATGTTAAATTATTTTCGTGGACAGTAGTGTAATGTTTCATTCCTGTCTTTTCGACAAACTGCAGTTATTATACTTTCTTCTTGGCAAATCGGTGCGTAAGGTCTTCGAGAGAACCGTCTTCCGTGTTGATACGATAGAAGCGTTGGTTGGTGTCGGGTGATGAGAGCGGGCCGAACTTAGCGATGTAGGGCCCCGTTTTGATATAGTTCAGCGAAACCTTTAATTGTTCGGGCGTTGGCAGCCAAGTGCGACCAGAATACCAACCTGTGTGAATGCGGCCGTCGTAGTGCTCATGAATGTAAGCACAGAGTTGAAGAACGGCTTCGGGATCGTTATCACCCCCTTGTATGCCCACGCAAGTAATCGTACCGTCGTAAGAATCGATGAGTGCCGTGAGGCGTTCAGGGGAAAGCTCTTCCCCGATGTCGTCGCGCAAGAAGGCACTGTGGCAACCCACGCAGCGGTTGGGGCAAAGCGTTAGATTAATGGCTAACGTCACCTCGTCAGGATATTCTTGAAAGACAATATCGTAATTGTAATATTTCAGCATAGTAATTCGTTTTCAGTTTGGAAGTTATAAAGTTATATCACGTTGATAGTTAGTAATGTTCAAAAAACAACTTGTACAAAATTCAGCAAGGACGGGCTGAAAGCCCAATGATTGCTTTCAGCCCGCCCTCGCTAAAAATTACTGAAGTTATTTTTTGAACATTACTTCCTCGTCAATCCGTCAACTTGTCAACTCTCTCACGCCTCCACCTTTTGGTAGTAACGGCGGCCGGCCTCCTTCTGGCGGTCGAGAGAGAAGTTCGACACGCGCTTGAGGTAACCGATGATGCGCGTTAAGTAGTCGAGGTTGGTAGAGCCACACTTGGGACACTTGTGCAAGTGGTGCTTATCGATGTGGCCACAGTCGTTACACAAAGTGTTAGGAATGTTGAACGTAAAGTAGTTGCAACCCTCCTTGGCAGCAACGCGCAGCAACTGACGGTATTGCGGTTGACTGAGGTGTTCGTCAAGGTTCATGTGTAAGGCCGAACCACCTGTGAGGTGTTCGATGAAGCGACGGCCGTGGAGGCGGAACTTCTCGATGATGTCGGTGTTGGGGTCTTCTACTACATAGAAGTAAGAGTTGTAGCAATCACGTGGCACGTAATAACCAGCTTCGCGATCCCAACGA
Organism: uncultured Prevotella sp.; assembly: GCA_900540885.1. GTDB lineage: Bacteria > Bacteroidota > Bacteroidia > Bacteroidales > Bacteroidaceae > Alloprevotella. The sequence continues at coordinate 1,770 of UQHJ01000079.1, read as the reverse complement.
GCGTGTTTTACACCTACGTTCTCGGCCGGAATCATCTCGCAGTTAAACATCACGTCCTTTGAGCGATATTTACGATTGTAGCCCTCAATGAGGCCTAATACGTTGCCAACGAACTCTTCATATTCCTTATTGTCAGAGATTGTGATACCTAAACTTTCGGCAGCCTCTACCATACCATTCACACCGATGGTGAGATACTGACGCTTGATGTTGATATAGCCTGCGTCGAATAAAGGGAGCATGCCCTTGTCCATCAAGTCCTTGAGATTGGCATTGTAAGCCAACTGCACCTTGTGCATGAGGTCGATGATGTCGTCGAGGTACTCAACGTATGAGCGGCCTTCACGGGTAGCTTGCTGAATGCAACGGTTGAGGTTGACGGTAAGAACAGACTTAGAACCTGTTGAAACGCCACCAGCACCTAAGGTGTAGCTAAAGCCGTTGTCTTGAATCTCGTTGCGCAAGCGGCAGCAAGAAGCCAAAGAGTCGGCGTTGTCGCTCATGTAAGTGAAGAAGCTGTGGCCTTCGGCGTACATCTCAGAGGTGAAGTCAGCGTACTCCTTATCCATTACGTCACCGTCCTTAGAGAGCAAAGCCATGGTCTCAACGGGGAAGGTAAGAACAGCCTTTGTACGCTCTTGGTTGAACCACTTCATGAAGCGGCGCTGCAACCAGTCGAGAGCGGGCCATGAAGGACGTGAGCCGTCGGGGAAGCGGAACTCGCCAAAGATGCTTTCGAAGTAATACTTGTCGTAGTAAGAGATGTTCCAAAATACAGACTGGAAGTTTCTTGCACCGGTGGGTTGGTTGATAGAGTAGACAATCTGCTCGAAGCAGTCGGTGATCATCTTATCAATGGTACGCTGACGCGTAGAGAGGTCGACTACCTTATCAGCGTGTTCGTAGTAGTCTGTGCCGTATTCTACCTCTAAGAAGTGGCTCATGTACATCAAGAACTCGGGCGTAGCGCAAGCGCCTGAGAGCATAGAGCTAACGATGAACACCATGTTGACGAAGCCACCGCAGAATGACTTGAGGTTAGTGGGAGCTGTTGAGTTGCCGCCAATGTCCTTTGTACCGTTGAGCAACCAGGGGTACATGGTGATAGAGGCGCAATAGTTGGCCAATGACGTCTCGTCGTTCTTATAGATGTAGTGATTCTTGAGCAGATAGATGTAGCGGTCGGCCAATTCCTTGCCAAACATGTCTTTGATACGATCGCAGAGCAAGCGGCGGTTTAAGCGGATAAAGCCTTGCTTGGGGAGTTCGCCAATGAGGGTAGCAATGTTCTTGTTCTCTACATTGGCATTGGCATCGTATTTCGAACCTGTTGCGGGGTTGGTAGAGTTGCAGTAGTTGATTAAGAAACGGAGTTTGTCAGCCGTTTCGCGATCGTCCTCATGACGCTTGCGGTAGAGCATGAAGGCCTTAGCCACTTCATAGTGGTGTTCAGCCATGAGGGCAACTTCTACTTGGTTTTGCACGTCTTCTACGCTCATGCCATTGCAGAAGCGGAGGCGTTGCATAATGCGATTGAGCGTTTCGGCATCGATGTCCTTATCTTGGCTCTGAAAGGCTTTGATGATTGCGGTCTTAATCTTTTCAACGTTCAGAGGCTCGGTCTTGCCGTTGCGCTTTGTGATAATAAAGTTGTCGGTACACATAGTAAAAAGGGAGTTTTTTTATAAGGCAAAACGCAGTGTGAAATTTTCCGTTTTGGACAACTTTTAGAATTTTTCGTTATGCAAAGTTGTCCAATTTATTTGCACA
>UQHJ01000078.1 GCA_900540885.1 uncultured Prevotella sp. | reverse complement strand
AACGTTACCGACATTGCTTCTATCGCCAAAGCAGTTGAAGCGGAAGGAGCTGACAGCGTTTCGCTCATCAACACACTCATGGGTATGAGCATTGATATTGAGCGCCGACAGTCACGCCTCAGCATTGGCACAGGTGGACTTAGCGGACCTTGCGTCAAACCAGTTGCACTACGTATGGTATGGCAAGTAGCTCGTGCGGTCAACATTCCTGTAGTTGGATTAGGAGGCATCATGAATGCCACCGATGCTATCGAATTTTTAATGGCAGGCGCTACGGCCATCGAAATTGGCACCGCCAACTTCATCGATCCCACTACTACCATTCGCGTCATTAATGGTATCAACGAATGGTTAGACAATCACGGAGTAAAAGACGTACACGAGATTATTGGGTGTATGAAGTAATAAAACAAAACGCAAAGCGCGTAACACAAAAACCTTTTGTGTTACGCGCTTTTGTTTTCTGAAAAGTTTTGTAACTTAGCGCCAAGAAACGAAATCATATCAAAACAATGACGACAAGCGAAATACCATTTTACAAAGAAAGAAGCATCAAAGGCTACATGGCCGATGCTTGGAAGATGATAGCTCTCAATTGGAAGGACTACCTATTAACCCTCACTCCCTTTCTACTGATTGCAGGCATCGCCGATGCCTTATTTTTTGAATTTACGCTACGCTACGTTTGCAAGCAAGCCCTCCCGGCTTACCTTTTCTTAAGTTCTGACGGTGATATTAAAGTAGCTCAATGGATGGCCACTCCCAATATAGGCAATGCCATATACCTCACCCTCTCTGCGCTATTTCTCATCATCGGCAACCTCTGCTTAACAGCAAAGTTATTCGCCACCATACGCCACTATGCAGCCCACAACAAGATGAATACTAAGCGTTCTATTACGCTACAAAAGATTGACTACCAAAGCATTAAGTGTGTATTCTTGAGTCACTTCGGCTTCACGCTCATCGCAGCATTGTTCTGTTGCCCATTTGTTATTTTAGCATTGAAGTGGAAACTCTGGACGTTGGTATTCGTCCCACTCATTGCTATTTATGCCTACGCAGTATGCTACCTATTCACCCTTAAAATAGGTCTTTACTTTACACCATTCAAGCAAGCCATTGGCTATGCTTTCAAGCACGCGCTTGGTCACCCCTTCATTCTACTCTTACTAACGTGCATACCCGTTGCTGCTATTACTATCGTATGTTGCTTACCACAAGCTACTTACGGATTAAGCAGTCTTGCAGCCAACAAGTTTGCCTATATGGGCGACAATATTGAAACTTCAGCTCTACTCACGCCTCTATTCTTTATTATCAGCACCATCAGTTTTAGCATCATTGCATTAGCTAAAAGTTACACAACATGGTGTTTAGCGTTAAAGGTGGAACAGAAAGTAGCGTCTAAAGACTAAAATACTTAAATTTCGGATTTAACAAGGGCGGGCTGAAATTGAAGTTTGAAATCCTCTACAAAATGTTTCAGAACGCCCTAAATAGGCATTGGGCTTACGTATATTTTACCTACGATATTTTTTGCTTCCATGTTTCATTTTCATGTTTCAACTTGTTGATTATCAACACTTTTAAAGACTGAAACATACGACTTTTATGTTTCACTTTTAGTTTCAACGTTTCATACTAAAAACACTGTGGGAGAAAAACAAAAACACTGTGGGAGCGATTCAAAACCCCTGTGGGAGCGATTCAAAAACACTGAGGGAGCGTGCAACCGCTCCCTCAGTGTTTTGAAAAATGAAACATGAAACTAAAAGTGAAACATGAAAGTCGTATGTTTCATTCTTCGAAATGACTGATATTCAATTACTTTATAACAAAAAAATGAAACATGAAAGATAAATCAAAAGTTCTGAAAATGTATGGATATTATGTAAGATAAATTGCAGTTTAAAACTTAAGTAAAGCAGACTGCAATTTGTCAAACTGTTGCAGTTTACCTAAATCCAAAACTCGAAAAACTTAGGCATACACTAAGATTACACCACTGAAGTTTCGGATTTAACAAGGGCGGGCTGAATCCGAAATTAAGATGAGTTTTTGCAACCACATGCCCACGAGATAAAAAAGTAGGTTACTTAGAATACTCATAATCCTTTTTTAGAGAAAACTTCAGTTATACCACTAACCAAAGCTATATGCGCCAAAATCAACACACACGACTAAGTTCCCCTTCTACCCCTTGCCAAATGTAAAGAAGTCATTAAGAATTTAAAAGAAACTGACATTTTACTTTGCAGTTCATACATAATGGCTTACCTTTGCAATAATTATTACAGATTTTTATGAAGAACGAACGTTTAGTTCCCGACTACATTTTCGAGACAAGTTGGGAAGTTTGCAACAAGGTGGGCGGCATTTACACCGTGCTCTCATCGCGTGCCAAAACGCTAATGTCTAAGTATCAGGACAAAGTTGTTTTTATTGGTCCTGATTTGAAACAACCCACGGCTAATGTTGATTTTTGTGAAGATGAGCGGTTGTTGCCTAAATGGAAAGAAGCTGCAGCTGATTTAGGCTTAAAGTGTAGAATTGGCCGATGGATGGTACCTGGCAAGCCCGTAGCTGTGCTGGTTGATTTTGCCCCCTTCTTTGAAATTAAGAATGATATTTATGCCGAAGCATGGAACCTATTTTGCGTTGATTCACTTCACGCATACGGCGACTACGATGAAGCCTCCATGTTCTCATACGCAGCAGGCCGATTTGTTGAAGCTGTTGTTTCTTTATGCCTCAACAAGACGGACAAGGTAATTTATCAAGCCCACGAATGGATGTCAGGCTTAGGTATGCTCTTCTTAAAGCATCACTTACCTCAAGTTGCTACTATCTTTACGACCCATGCCACAAGCATAGGTCGTTCTATTTGTGGCAACAACAAGCAACTCTATGCTTACTTCGATGGCTACAACGGCGATCAAATGGCGCAAGAGCTACACATGGACGCTAAACATAGCATCGAGAAGCAAAGCGCTTGGCATGCCGACTGCTTTACGACGGTAAGTAGTTTTACCGACCGCGAATGCAAACAATTATTGGATAAGCCAGCCGATGTTGTCCTGCCCAATGGTTTTGAAAACGATTTCGTACCCAAGGGCCGTCAATTCACCGAGGTGCGTAAGAAGGCACGTCGTCGCATTCTCGACGTTGCCAGTGCCTTGACTGGAAGCACATTACCCAACGATACCTTAATTGTCTCTACCAGTGGCCGCAATGACTACCGCTGCAAAGGCTTTGACGTATTCTTGGAGTCAATGGCTGAACTTCGTACTCAACTCAACACACAGGGTGATAGCCAACAACAAGTTTTAGCGCTCATCGAAGTACCCTGCTGGTTAGAAGGCCCACGCGCTGACTTGCAAGAAGCACTCAAACACGCTCCCATCGGAAGTGGCACCCCACTCCCCAACCCCATTATTACGCACAACCTACACAACCTTGACGAAGATCGCATCGTCAATACCATACGCCACTTAGGACTTGACAATCGTCCTGATGACAAGGTAAAGGTTATACTCGTTCCGTGCTACCTTGAAGGCAACGACGGCATCTTCGATATGCCCTACTACCACCTCTTGGCAGCCAACGACTTAGCGCTCTACCCCTCTTACTACGAGCCTTGGGGCTACACACCTCTTGAGAGTTGCGCTTTCCACACACCTTGCGTCACCACCGACTTGAGTGGTTTTGGTCAGTGGGTCAACGAGGTAGTCGGCCACGAAGGCAAACTTTCCGACGGTGTTCGCGTTATTCATCGTGACGATAGCAACTACTTTGAGGTGGCTAACGACATCTGCAACACCGTGAAGGCATACACCAACGCTTCAAGCAAAGAGCGCACCGCCTATCGCAACAACGCTGCTTCTTTGGCCAACAAAGCCCAATGGAAGCACTTTATCAAATGCTATTACGATGCCTACGACTTTGCCCTGCACACAGCCATAGGAACATCAACTAACGAATAATACAAACCTACTTCATAATCAATGAACATTAAAATCAGCAACGCCAACCAACCCTCATGGAAGGTGGTAAACGTTAAAAGCCACATTCCTGAGGCTTTGAAAAAGTTGGACGAGTTAGCTCACAACCTTTGGTGGGCATGGAACACAGAGGCTATTCAGCTCTTTGCCAGCCTTGACAACGACCTTTGGAAGAAGGTTAAGTGCAATCCTATCGACCTGCTTCGCAGTATCGACTACGATCGCTTGACGGAATTGTCAAAGGACGAAGAGACCATTGCTCGCATGGACAAGGTCTACAACGACTTCCGTAAGTACATGGACGTTAAGCCTAACGCTAAGCGCGCTTCAGTTGCTTACTTCTGCATGGAATACGGTTTGAGCCACGTGCTTAAGATCTACTCTGGTGGTTTGGGCATCCTCGCTGGTGATTACTTGAAAGAGGCTTCTGATAGCAACGTCGACATGGTAGCCGTTGGCTTCCTCTACCGTTATGGCTACTTTACGCAGAGCCTTTCTATGGACGGCCAGCAGATTGCCAACTACGAAGCACAAGACTTCGACCGTCTGCCTATCGAGCGCGTTCTCGACAAAGAAGGCAACCAAGTTGTAGTAGACGTACCTTACCCCAACTTCATGGTTCACGCTACTCTTTGGGTAGCTAACGTAGGTCGTATCAAGCTCTACTTGCTCGATACGGATAACGAGATGAACTCTGAGTTCGATCGTCGCATCACCCACTCTCTCTATGGTGGAGACTGGGAGAACCGTATCAAGCAGGAGTACTTGCTCGGCATCGGTGGTATGTTAGCCCTCAAGCAATTAGGCATTACGAAGGACATCTACCACTGCAACGAAGGTCACGCTGCATTGTGCAACGTTCAGCGCTTGGCCGACTACGTTGAAAGCGGTTTGAACTTCAACGAAGCCCTTGAACTCGTTCGCGCTTCTTCTCTCTACACGGTTCACACGCCCGTGCCCGCAGGTCACGACTACTTCGACGAAGGTCTCTTCAATAAGTATATGAATCAATTCCCCGCTCGTTTGGGCATCTCTTGGGACGACTTCATGGGCTTAGGCCGCACCAACCCCGACGATAAGGGCGAGAAGTTCTGTATGTCTACCTTCCTTTGCAAGACTTGCCAAGAGGTCAACGGTGTCAGCTGGTTACACGGCCGCGTAAGTCAGCAAATGTTCAAGGGCATCTGGCCAGGTTATATGCCTGCTGCCAGCCGCCTCAACCACGCTGAGCGCACACACGACGAATGGTTCAACATCTACAACCCCCACCCCGAAGAGAGCCACGTTGGTTACGTTACCAATGGTGTTCACTTCCCCACATGGTGTGCGAAGGAATGGCAAGCCGTTTATGCTAAATACTTAGGCAAGGACTACATTCACGATCAGAGCAACGAAAAGATTTGGGAGAAGATACACAATGTGCCCGATGAAGTTGTCTGGAACACACGTGTCACCTTGAAGAACAAACTCATCAACTACATTCGCGCTCGCTTCCGTGAGAACTGGTTGCGCAACCAAGGCGACCCCTCACTCGTAGTTAGCTTGCTCGACAAGATCAACCCCAACGCGCTCTTAATTGGTTTCGCTCGTCGTTTCGCCACTTACAAGCGTGCTCACTTGCTCTTCTCTGACCTCGACCGCTTGGCTAAGATTGTCAACAACCCCGACTACCCCGTACAGTTCCTCTTTGCAGGTAAAGCTCACCCCGCTGACGGTGCTGGTCAAGGCTTGATTAAGAAGATCTACGACATATCTCAGCGTCCTGAGTTCATGGGTAAGATTCTCTTCCTCGACAACTACGACATGCAGTTGGCTCGTCGCCTCGTTTCTGGTGTTGATATCTGGATGAACACCCCGACTCGTCCACTCGAAGCCAGTGGTACTTCTGGTGAAAAGGCGTTGATGAACGGTGTTGTCAACCTCAGCGTACTCGATGGTTGGTGGTATGAAGGTTATCGCGAAGGCGCAGGTTGGGCATTGACCGACCGCCGCACTTACGAAAACCAAGGTCACCAAGACAAGCTCGACGCTTCTACTATCTACTCTATGCTCGAACAAGAGATTATTCCTCTTTACTACGCACGCAACCGCAAGGGCTACTCTGAAAACTGGGTACGCACCGTAAAGAACTCTATCGCAAGCATTGCTCCTCACTACACCATGAAGCGTCAGTTAGACGACTATTATGATCGCTTCTACAACCCCGAAGCTGCACGTTACAAGACACTCGCTGCCAATGACAATCAGTTGGCTAAGAGCATCGCAGCATGGAAGGAGAGCGTAGCTCAACGCTGGAACGACATTCGCGTTGTAAGCAGCGAACGCAGCGAAAATCTCCAAAACGGCACTTTGGTAAGCGGTAATGACTTCTCTGTTAAGCACGTTGTTGACGAACAAGGCCTCGACGATGCCATCGGCATTGACTTGGTTATCATCAGCGGCACTGAAGGCAACGAAGAAATTTACACCGTTATGCCTATGAACGTTGTTAAGCACGAAGGCAACCTCTACACCTTCGAACTTACTGCAAGTGTCGACCTCGCTGGTTCTTACAAGGTAGCTTATCGTATGTATCCCAAAAACAAGTACTTGCCCAACCGTCAAGACTTCTGCTACGTACGCTGGTTCAACTAATAACCCTCTATAGCTCTTAATAAAGCCACCCCCATAAGGTCTACTTTAGGGGGTGGCTTTTCTAATATACGCACACACATAAAACTACTATTACAATGAAGAAGCTTAAATTCTTACTTATCGCACTAATGCTACTCATGGTAGCCCCCGTTAGTGCACAAACGAAGTACACCGTACCCGTAACCGGTCGTAAAGTTAAACTTTGGGTGAGCGACGAACAAGTGCTCAGCCTCAGCTCGCAAGAGTACGAGAGCTACCTGAAATCAGTCAAAATCTCTACTGACGCTACCAATACGGCCTTGGTCAAGAAAGTAGGTCAACGCCTCGCTACAGCAGTCGAAACTTACTTGAAAGAGAACAACCGCCTCGATGCTATTCAGAACTACCAATGGGAGTTTAACCTCGTACAAGACAATACGGCTAATGCTTTCTGTATGCCTGGTGGTAAGATTGTAGTCTACGAAGGTCTCTTACCTGTTACGCAAAGTGAAAGTGCTCTTGCCATTGTATTGGGGCACGAAATAGCCCACGCAGTGGCCAAACACTCTGCCGAGCAGCTCAGTACGAAAGTAAAGCAACAAATGGGTGCTAAGGTATTAGGTGCCGTTCTGGGAGCAACGGGGGTAAACAATACGACTTCTATCCTTACCCAGACGGCCTTCTCTTTAGGTACAAAGTTGGGTAGTCTAAAGTATTCTCGCAACAACGAAAGCGAAGCTGACTACATGGGTTTAATATTTGCGGCCATGGCAGGTTACAATCCCAGCGTTGCCGTTAGCTTTTGGCAACGCATGGCTGCCAGCAGCACTTCTTCTATGCCTGCTTTCTTGAGTGACCACCCTTCTGACAGCAAGCGCATTGCCAACATCAATAAGTGGTTGCCCACAGCTCAAAAGTACTACCGTCCCATCACTACTACGACTACCAAGAAGTCTTCTACAAAGAAGACTTCTACCAAAAAGACTTCTACAAAGAAGAGCACAACTAAAAAAAGCTCTGCCAAAAAGTCTACGGCTAAAAAAACGACTAGGAAGAAGTAGTAGCCTTAAATAAACTGCAATTTGTCTGTCTAATTGGGGGGCGGGTTTGTAACCCGCGGCAGCAGCAGGTTTTGAGCATCTACTTATAGTCGCTTAGCGCGAGAACATACATAACATACAATTTTACATACTATACTCAATTTGTGCCTTGGCACAAATTGAGTAATATGTAAAAAATAAGTATGTTAAATTGTATGTTATGTATGTTCTCGCGCTAAGCGACTATAAGTAAAATATTTTTTACCTTATTTAAAGCAAAAATATTCACAAAACGAAACGTTTTTCATTACCTTTCGCTTTAGCCGAATACAATAAAAGCATTGAAAGTCAATGATTTTCAATGCTTCTTATTTCGTCTCTTTTGCGCGTAACTGTGGCTAATACTCACGCTCGCCAAATATTGCCGTGCCGACACGCACAAGTGTGGCACCCTCTTGCATAGCTATTTGATAATCGTGCGACATGCCCCACGAACGTTGGCAGAAACTATCGTCATTAGCAAAGTACGCTTCCTTACATTCTTTGAAGAAGCTATAAGCTTGGTGGAACTCACTACGCACTTGCGCTTCGTCGTCCGTATTGGAAGCCATACACATCAGTCCCACAATGCGCACGTGGTGTAACTCACGCCACTCGCCATCCTGCAACAATGTCCGACAGTCGTCTAACGAAAGTCCGTACTTGGTGGCTTCTTGCGCAAGGTGCAATTCAAGCAAACAGTCTATCACACGATCATGTTTGGCTGCTTGTTTGTCTATTTCGCGCAAGAGTTTCATACTATCTACGGCATGTATTAACGAGATGTAGGGAGCAATGTACTTTACCTTATTGGGTTGTAAGTGGCCAATAAAGTGCCAAGCAATGTCCTTGGGCAACGTTTCGTGTTTGGCTTGCAACTCTTGCGCGCGGCTTTCGCCAAAGATGCGCTGCCCCTCATCGTAGGCCTCTTGTATGAGCGAGGCTGGGTGAAACTTTGAAACGGCCACCAATTCTACACCCGGACGAATGGTAGCCTTTATTTCCTTTAGGTGTATCATAACAATAATATGGCTTAAACAAATTACACGCACCTTTTGTTCGCTACAAAAAGTGCGTGTAAGGAAAATATATTTGCTTTTGCGCAGATAGCTTGATTGAAAGGTACAAATTAAGCTTCGTACTCGGGCTTATCCTCTCCTGCCTTCTTGTTACGAACTTCATAGTGGTAAACGTCCATTATGGCTGTTTCGGTAACTGAAGCAATGGTGTAGTCCATCATTGAGCCTTTCATGCCTTCGTCTAAACGCTTTACGGCATCGCGAAGGTCGCCAGCTTGTATCAATACGTTTTGCGAGGTCTTCTTTTCCTTACCGCTCTTCTCGTCAAGGGTGATGAAGATGAGCTTTGCACGGAAGTACTTGTCAGCACTATCGTCGCCCGGAGCTTCAAACATCTCAGCATAACGTGCACGCTTAATGTCGCTCACCTCAAATACGCCCGTCATGAAGGGAGTAATCTCTTCTATAATGCGTGACTCTGCTTCGGTAAAGTTCAAGGCATCAACCAAATAAGGCTCGTTTACCTTCTTTACCAAGCCGTTTTCCATCGTCTTCTCGTATTTGACTTTACACTCAAACCATTCGTTGTTCATAAAAAAATATATCTTTTTTATTGTTGTTTTATGCAGCAGAACAGAGTGTTCCGCTACTTTCGGCCGACAAAATTAGACATTTATTTTTACTTGACCCTTGTTGCGCGTAAATTTTCCATAGTTTACAGCATGACGAGGACACGTATGATAACATCTCAAACAATGTGTGCAATGTCCCTTCCACTCTACATTGCCTTCATGATTAAAGGATACATTCTGCAACGGACACGTTTGAACGCACCGGCCGCACTTTGTACATACATCGCGTTGTGTCCAAAATCGTTTATCGTCAATTAAGAAGCAGTTAAATAAGGGGCGCATCACGTAACTCTTGAGCCAAGCTGCAGTGCCTCGCGTTAGTTCTTCGTCGCAAGCCTTAGTACGTTGTGAGATGCACTGTGCGATGTGTGACAGGCGCTTCTCGGCATTTACGCGTTTACGTTCTACTACCTCGGGCGTATCTACGTCAAATCCTGGCAGACACACGTATGTATTGCGCATCTGTACAGAATAGGCAGCATTCAAGTGCCAACCTTTCTTGTGCAATGCTTTACGCAAGAGGTTATCGGTATACCCCACATCGTCGCCACAGGTGAATACACCATATACGTAACGCTCGCCACACGCGTTCGACAACTGCTTCACGAAACTTTCTACTACACGCGGCAACCCCCATGCATAAATGGGGAAGACAAAGCCAACGCTTTCGCCGTTGGTCAGCGACGGCAGAGGTTCACTTGATGTCATGTTGTACAAGGTGTCGTCCAACGTCACTGCCAATTCTTGCGCCACGTGCAACGAATTGCCCGTACCTGAAAAGTAAAATATCATCGCGCTAACTTTTGCATAAACACAAAGTGCTGACTAAACACTTTCTTTGCCTCGTCTATGGGGCGATCAAACAGGCCAAACAGTGTGCTACCGCTGCCACTCATCGCAGCGTACAAAGCACCCATGTCATAGAGAGTTTGCTTAATGGCAGCCAACTCTGGATGATTAGGAAAGACGGACTGCTCAAAATCGTTGACTATGCGTTCGCGCCAACATTCTATAGGCTGCTCGATGGCTTTAAGCAAAGGATAGTCAGCGGGGCGCGGTGTCACATGTGCATAGGCCTCCTTGGTTGATACAAACACGTCGGGCTTTACCAATAAGATATACTTATCTTTTAGCGAAAGGTTAATGGGCGAGAGTTTATCACCTATGCCTGTAGCATACGCAGGCGTATTTTTGATAAAGAAAGCGCAGTCGGCACCAAACTTTGCCACGCGCTGCTCCATGTCTTCAGTAGTGAGGCCAAGATTGAAGTATTCGTTTACTCCTTGCATCATGAAGGCAGCATCACTACTTCCACCGCCAAGGCCAGCCCCTAAGGGTATATTTTTGTATAAGAAGATGTCGAGCGCGGGTAAGTCAAACTCTTCTTTTAA
>UQHJ01000077.1 GCA_900540885.1 uncultured Prevotella sp. | reverse complement strand
GTGACTGGATTCGAACCAGCGACCACACGCCCCCCAGACGCGTACTCTAACCGGGCTGAGCTACACCCCGAATTGCGAGTGCAAAAGTACGGCTTTTTGCCTAACTAACAAATTTCTAAGCCACTTTTTTTGAAGAAAATGTATTTACACCCTACATTAAGCCACTTTTTCAGCGAAAAAGCGATAACTTTGCCAACAAATAAAGCACAAGCAGAAGCAAAAAATCGCCCTCTCTTGTGCGGTCAAGATAGGCCATCTCCTACTTCACACGAAATGATACAGCCATGACATATACTCCTCACTTGCCTCATAAAATTCAAGCGACCATAGAATTGCCTTCGTCAAAGAGTCTCAGCAATCGTGCATTACTACTCTGTGCCCTAAGCGGTACGGGGTCAAGCGTAGAACGTATGTCGATCTGTGATGACACACGTGTAATGTGGAACGCCTTACGCAATCGCTCCCTCACGGTGGATATTATGGCGGCAGGTACGGCTATGCGCTTTCTGACGGCTTTCTTTTCTATTTGTCAAGACGAGGAACATATTATGACGGGTACGGAACGTATGCGCCAACGTCCCATCGGAGTACTGGTCGACGCACTGCGTGAATTGGGAGGTGAAATAGACTACGTCGAGAAGCAAGGCTATCCACCGCTTCATGTGAAAGGACATCAACTAAAGGGGGGTAACATTCAACTGCCCGCCAACGTGAGTTCGCAGTATATCTCTGCCTTGCTGATGATAGGTCCTATGATGGACGAAGGATTGACGATGCATTTGGTAGGCGAGGTTATCTCGCGGCCTTATATCAACATGACGGTAAGCATGATGCAAACGTTTGGAGCAAACATTGCATGGGTAGACGAGCAAACGTTGCACGTTGCTCCGGGGGGGTATCATGATGACGTGATATACTCCATTGAAAGCGATTGGAGTGCAGCCTCGTATTGGTATGAAATCATGGCTTTAACCGACGATGCTGATGCTTGTATCACTTTACCTTGGCTGCATAAGGAGAGTCTGCAAGGTGATAGTGCCGTGCAACACTTCTTTGCTCCATTGGGAGTGAAGACGACGTTTGACGAAGCACACGGAAGTGTGATACTGACACGCTCTAAGGAAGCACGGATCGCTCCCAACGAGGTGTATGAACTCGATTTAGTTAACCAACCAGACTTAGCCCAAACATTGGTTGTGACTTGTGCCTTATTAGGCCAACCTTTCCGATTTACGGGTCTACAGTCGCTTCGCATAAAGGAGACGGACCGCATGGCGGCATTGCAAAATGAGTTGGTCAAGTTGGGCATTACGTTGGGCATTGAGGGCGACGAGGTGCTTTATATTCATCATTATCCAGCCAATGCCCCTCATTATAACGGACAACCCATAGCTACCTATCACGACCACCGTATGGCGATGGCCTTTGCCCCTGCTTGCTTACTGTGCGAAGGAGTCGAAATAGCTGACCCTGAAGTAGTAAGCAAAAGCTACCCACACTTTTGGCGCGACTTGGAAAAATGCTTGGGAAATGTGCAAATGCTTGGGAAATGTGCAAATGTGTAAATGTGCAAATGTGCAAATGGTCGCCTTTGTACACGCAGTTATTAAGACATTAAATCATTTGCACATGCTTGGGAAATGTGCAAATGTGTAAATGTGCAAATGGTCGCCTTTGTACACGCAGTTATTAAAACATTAAATCATTCTCACATTTGCACATTTCCCCCGCATTTGCACATTTCCCCCGCATTTGCACATTTCCCCCGCATTAGCATATTAGCACATTAAGAAACATGCTTGTTCTCATATTATCACTTATTGTACTTTGCGTAATAGCCGCTATAGCAGGTTGGTTGCGCAATCGCTCACTGAAACGGCAACTTGAACGCGGTGAGATAAACGAAATGCCACACATTAAGAAGCGTCCTGAAGGATGTTGTGGTAAGCATGCCGTTTGCGAAAAAGATGAAATGGCAGCGGCTTTGGCTCAACCGATTGAATACTTTGACGACGAAGAACTTGACTCCTTCAAAGGACGGCCTTCTGATAGTTACACGCCCCAAGAAGTAGAACAATTCGAAGAGGTCATGACCACGATGCAACCACACGAGGTGGCTGCATGGTTGCGTTCTCTACAACTCCGTTCAGTCAATCTTCCCGACGATCTTAAGGACGAGGCCATGCTCCTAATGGCAGAATAAAATACACATATAAATGCTACTCACATATACCTTTTTCCAAAACGCCTTAATAGGTGCATTGTTGGCCTCTGTGCTTTGTGCCATTATAGGCACTTACGTCGTGACACGCCGTATGGTAATTGCGGGTGGTGGCATGGCCCATGCTTCGTTAGGCGGTGTGGGCCTGGGAGCTTACTTTGGCTTCTCCCCCTTGTTGGGAGCAGCCTTGTTTGCTACACTTTCTGGATTAGGCATACGTTGGATTAGTGGCAAGCGCGCAGTACGCGAGGACTCTGCCATTGCCCTACTATGGACGTTGGGCATGGCCTTAGGCATACTCTTTGCCTACCTTGCTCCAGGCTTTATGACGGACTTGCCCTCTTACCTCTTTGGCGACATACTGAGCATATCGCACGCCGACCTTATTGTATTAGGACTACTCACCCTATTCACCATTGTGGGATACGCCCTTCTGCAACGTACGATTATAAGTGTGGCTTGCGATGCAAACTTTGCCCGTACGCAAGGCATTCCTGTTACGACCATCGAATTAGGTATGACACTGCTCACAGCTCTCACCATCGTGGGTTGCCTCCATATGGTAGGCATCGTGATGGTCATCTCACTACTCAGTGTGCCCCAAATGACGGCCGCCCTCTTTGCCCACACTTATAATCGTATTGTGTGGCTTTCAGTGCTTTTTGCGTATATGGGTTGCGTAGGCGGTCTATTACTTTCGTATTACGTCGACGTGCCTGGCGGTGCTTCTATCATCTTAGTCAGCATTGCCATTTATGCCATAGCAAGAACAATAAAAGCAATCCTTGCACGTTTATAAGTTTACAACTACTTCCCCAAGTTTTACCTTCCACCAACCATACACCTTCACTTCGATTGAAACGTTTCACTTACATATTTATAAGCATAGCATTACTGCTATGGGGGCTCACGTCGTGTTCTACTAAGAAGAATACGGCGGGTTCGCGCTTTTGGCAGTCGTTCACGACACGCTACAACGTATTCTTCAACGGTTCGCAAGCCTACATCGAAGGCGAACAGGCCAAAGTAAGTGGTCATAAGGACGACTATACACAATTATTGCCCGTATTCTTGGTAGGCAACGAGAAGTCGCGTACAACGGGCAAGAGTAATTTCGAAACGGCTATTACGAAATGTCAAAAGGCCATTTCGTTACATAGCATTAAGCGTCGCCCCGTGGTGAGTGCCAATAAGCGCAAGTCGCCTAAGATGAAGGCTTACTTACAACGCAAGGAATTTAACCCATTCTTGAAGAATGCTTGGCTCTTGATGGGGCGTTCGCAATTTATGAAGGGAGACTTTTTTGAAGCGGCAGCCACTTTCTCATACATCACACGCCTCTACGCGGCCGAACCCGAAGTGGCCTCTGAAGCACGACAGTGGTTAGCTCGTTGTTATGCACAGGTGAAGTGGTACTACGATGCCGAAGATGCGCTAAAACGTATGCGTCGCGACTCCGTTACGCGCCAAACGCTACGCGAAGCAGATGCCACACAGGCTGACCTACTACTGCGCCAAGAACGCTTTGAAGAAGCCTTGCCTTATCTTTCGAGAGCTGCTAAGCATGTAAAAGGCAGTTATCGACAGGCTCGCCTTTACTACTTATTAGGACAGGTTAATCAGCACTTAGGAAACAACAAGGAAGCATACGCCGCCTTACAGAAGTGCATTCGTAAGAGTCCTCCCTTTGAGCTGGCCTTTAATGCTCGCATCTTACAAACGGAAGTGTTGGCTGAACAAGGCGGACAGGGCAAAAAGATGATTAGCAAGTTGCGCCGCATGGCACGCTCGGACAATAACAAGGACTACCTTGACCAAGTGTATTACGCTATGGGTAACATCTATTTGGCACAGCACGACACGGCTTCCGCCGTCAGTGCTTACGAAATGGGGCGCACGAAGAGCAAACGCAATGGCATCGAAAAGGGCATTCTTCTGCTCCGACTGGGCGAGGTGTATTGGGACCGCCGACAGTTTGATCTCGCACAACCCTGCTATACGGAGGCTATCGGGCTTATCGATAAGACGCGCGAGGACTTTGAGGACATTACGCGTCGCTCAAAGATACTGGACAAGTTGGTGCCTTTTACCTCTTCTATTCACCTACAAGACAGCCTGCAAGCCTTGGCACGCATGAGCGAGGCGGATCGCAATGCGGCCATCGACCGCGTGATTGACGCGCTGAAGAAGAAAGAAGCCGAGGAACGCAAGGCAAAACGTGACTCCGCTGCTCAAGCACGTGCTGACGAGAATGCGCAGAATAACAATGGGGCGAACATAAGTTCTACTACCTCACGTCCCAACATTCAACAAAACAACAAGGCTTGGTACTTCTATAATCCCACGGTGGTGATGCAAGGAAAGCAGGACTTCGTAAGCCGATGGGGCAAACGTAAGAATGAAGATAATTGGCGCCGCTCTAACCGCACGGTCATTGCTATGGACAATGGTGAAGGATTTGACTATGAGGCTGATGATTCGCTTCAAGCGGCTCAGGACTCTTTGGCACAGGTGGAAGACCAGCGTGAAGAGGGTACTGAGGCCAACGACTCTGTGGCCAACGACCCTCACCAACGTGAATATTACCTTAAAGATATTCCCTTTACCGACGAGGCGCGTGAAGCTTCTGACAAGGTGATCATGGACGCTCTCTATAATGCGGGATTGATAGAAAAGGACGAGTTGGAGGACTTCCCCTTAGCTGCTTCTACCCTTGAACGTATTACGAAGCAATACCCTACGTATGAACAACTCGCTGACGTTTACTATCAGTTGTTCTTGCTCTATTCTCGTTGGGGACGCACCGACCGTGCTACGCTCATGCGGCAATACATGGCGCAACACTTTGCCGACGACGAACGAACAAAGGTGATTAACGACCCAGACTTTGAATACAAGGCACGCTACGGCAAACAGATGGAAGATTCGCTCTATACGGCTACTTACCAAGCATATCGCCAACGCAACGTACAGCAAGTGGACGCTAACTTTGAACGCTCTACCAATGATTTTATGAATGGGTTGAACCGCCCGAAGTTTATACTCGTACATGCTTTGGCGCATCTCAACACATCTACCACGAAGGAGTTGATAGAGGAACTGCGTGGATTGGTGGAGAAATATCCTGAAAGTGATGTCAGCCCGCTTGCAGGCATGATTGTAAAAGGATTGGAAGCTGGACGTAAGATCGGAACGGGCACTTTCGATCTCGGTTCGCTATGGGACCGCCGCACGGCCTCTGCTGATGCCGCAGTCGACGATGCCAATAAGAGTCGACAGTTCACGGCTGAGCGCAATGCGCCCTACCTCTTTGTGTTGGCTTACCCTACCGACTCTGTCAATGCCAACCAACTGCTCTACGAAATGGCGCACTTCAACTTTACGACGTTTGTAGTGCGTGGATTTGATATGAATATCACAACGGACAATGGCCTCAGTCAATTTGTAGTTTCGGGCTTTAACTCTTACGATGAAGCTCACGCTTACGCACAACGTGTGTTTAAGTCGAAAGAGATGATTCCCTATCTCAACAAGGGACGTGTGTTGATTGTGTCAAAGCAAAACCTCGACCTTATCGGCACTGCGTTTAGTATAAATGACTACCAACAGTTCTACGACAAGACTTTTGCTCCACTCCAACTGCCTCAAAACTTACCGCTTGAAACGGCTCCGATTGAGCAACATTACGAAGACGAATATACTCCCGAACAACTTGAACAAATGAACAACGACAATAGTTCTGGTGGAAACAGCTCGTCCGACGATGACGGAGAATGGTATTAAAGTTTAATGGGTTTAATGAGTTTAATGAGTTTAATAAGTCCCGCCAAACTCATTAAACCTATAAACTCATTAAACTCAATAAACTTATTCAAGTTTCGGATTTAGCAAGGACGGGCTGAAAGCCCAATGTAGCCCATAGCCCAGGGCAAGCGAAGCGACACCCTGGGTTCCCGCATAGTAGAGTCTCCGCGCCCTGAAAGGGCAAAAGCATTAACCCTTTATATTGTTATTCTTGCTTGATAGCTGATTTAGCGGTCTTAAAGTGGAACACCGTATGTATATTTTGTTCAATACTTGCGCCATGTCTTAAAGCTTTTGCCCTTACAGGGCGCGACTGCTCCAACACGCGATACCCAGGGTGTCGCTTCGCTTGCCCTGGGCTATGTGTTCCATTGGGCTTTCAGCCCGCCCTTGCTAAAAACTCATTAAACTCATTAAACCCATTAAACCCATTAAACTCAATAACCTCATTAAACTCAAGAATAAACTTTCCCTATGCGCAATTCATCATCACTGCGTTACACCACCTTTCGCGTAAAGGAGGCCACAACGCTACTCGAATTTATACAAAAAGCACTAGACGGTGTGAGTCACAACCGAGCAAAAGCCATTCTTACAGGTGGCGGTGTGCGCGTTGACCATAAGAACACACGACAGTTTGATCTTACACTACAACCAGGCCAATTGGTCGAAATCTCTAAACGCAAACCCAAAGGCGAACTACAGTCGAAGTTTGTTAAGATCGTTTACGAAGATCCTCAAATCATTGTTATCGAAAAGGCACCAGGCATTCTCTCCATGGCCTCTTCACACCACTCCTTTTGCGTAAAACAGGTGTTAGACGACTACTTCCACCGCACCCACCAAAAGTGTAATGCTCACGTAGTACATCGTCTTGACCGCGACACCTCGGGCCTGCTTGTATATGCCAAGACACTTGAAGCAGAACAAATACTTGAACACAATTGGCGCGACATCGTGACCGACCGCCGTTATTTGGCACTCGTCTCAGGCGAACTGCCCCAGCAGCAGGGAAGTGTCGAAAGTTGGTTAAAAGACAACAAGGCTTACTTTACTTACTCTTCACCAACCGACAATGGTGGTAAATACGCACTCACGCACTATCGCGTATTAAAATCAAACGGTCGTCACTCATTGGTAGAACTGAAGTTGGAAACGGGACGCAAAAATCAAATTCGCGTTCACATGCAAGACTTAGGACACCCCGTCTGCGGCGACACCAAATACGGCAATGGCGACGACCCCATCGGACGCCTTGCCCTACACGCTTTCCGCCTCAATTTCTACCACCCCATTACGGGCGAACCTTTAAAATTTGAAACACCCGTACCCAAAGGATTTCGTTTATAAAACACAACGTCAATGTATCTCACACTACTTCTTCCACTATCAGTAGCCAACACCTACACCTACGTGCTCCCTTCTGCATTAGAGGATAGGGTCAGTGTGGGATCGCGCGTCATCGCCCAATTTGGGGCAAAGCGCTACTACACCAGCATTGTTCTGGCCATTCACCCCAACAATCCGCAGCCTAACATTCAGCTCAAGCCCATCACCGACGTGGTTGACGACGCCCCCATCGTATTGCCCTCACAACTCAAGTTGTGGCAATGGATTGCACAATATTATATGTGTACGCAAGGCGAAGTGATGCGAGCTGCACTGCCTACAGGCCTGAAGTTGGAGAGTGAAACGCTCTTGGTGCGCAATGACGATTTTGACATTGACTCCGTACAACTCTCTGAACGTGAACAGCGTCTCTACAATGCCCTCGATGATGAGAAAGGACATAAACTGCTTTCTCTCGAGAAGGACCTTGGCGAACGTAATCTCATGCGTCCCGCTAAACGGCTCATTGACCTCGGTGCCATTGCCGTGCGCGAGACGATTGCGGAGAGCTTCAAGCCACGCAAGCAAGCCTTCGTCCGTTTGACCACTGACTTTCAAACGGAAGAAGCACTCCACCAAGTACTCGATAGCCTAAAGCGAGCCAAAGCGCAAGAGGCATTGCTTTTGCGTTACCTCGACCTATCCCAATCGACTATGGCCATTACTTTACAGAATGCACAACTTTTGCAGCCTGTAAGCCGTCGCGACTTGTGTCAAGAACCGAATGCTGCTACAGCACTCACGGCCTTGCGTAAACGGGGCATTTTGGAGGTGTATGAAGTAGAACAAAGCCGTTTGCAGTCCATTGACGAACGTAGCGAAGGTCCCTCTCTGGTCAAGCCGCTCAGCACGGAGCAACAACGTGCACACGATGAAATCCTTTCAGCCTTCGAAAGTAAAAACGTTTGCTTATTACACGGTGTCACCTCGAGCGGTAAGACAGAAGTGTATATACAGCTCATCCGCGAAGTGTTGGCACAAGGCAAACAGGTGCTTTACCTTGTGCCAGAGATAGCACTTACGACCCAACTCACCAATCGATTGGGACGCGTATTTGGCAGCAAAATGGGCATCTATCACTCTAAGTTTCCCGATGCCGAACGAGTAGAATTATGGCAACGCCAACTCTCCGACAAGCCTTACCCACTCATATTGGGCGTGCGATCATCTATTTTCCTTCCCTTTCAAAACTTGGGCCTTATCATCGTAGACGAAGAGCACGAGACGAGCTACAAACAGCAAGACCCTGCCCCTCGCTATCAAGCACGCGACACGGCTATCGTGATGGCCACACAGTTAGGAGCAAAAGTACTCTTAGGCACAGCCACGCCGGCCATTGAAACTTATCACAATGCATTGACCGGCAAATACGGACTCGTCAAGATGTTACACCGCTTTGGCGACGTTCAAATGCCTGAGATTGTAGTGGCTGATGTGAAAGAACTGCAACGCAAGAAGTTGATGAAGACTCCTTTCTCTCCCGAACTCACTAACGAAGTACACACGGCCCTCGCACAAGGTGAACAAGCCATACTCTTCCAAAATCGTCGTGGTTACTCTCCTGTGCTAATGTGCAAAGCCTGTGGTTGGACTCCTCGTTGCACGCGTTGCGACGTTACGCTTACTTATCACCAGCGACTGAATAAATTGGTGTGTCACTACTGTGGCGCACAATACAACGTGCCGAAGTTGTGTCCTAACTGCGAAGAACCGAACCTACGTGACATGGGGTATGGCACCGAAAAGATTGAATCCGCTGCTGAAAGCATCTTTGCAGAGGCAAAGGCCGAGCGTATGGACCTTGACACTACGCGCACTCGCTCGGCCTACGAACGCATCATCAATCGCTTCTCGCAAGGACGAACCAACCTACTCATCGGCACGCAGATGGTCACCAAAGGACTCGACTTCGACCGTGTGCGCGTGGTGGGCATCTTAAATGCCGACCAGATACTCAATATGCCTGACTTCCGTGCCTACGAGCGTGCTTATCAAATGCTTAGTCAAGTAGCTGGGCGCGCAGGCCGTCGTGGCAAGCGAGGGAAAGTGATACTACAAACGCGCCAAGTGGACAATCCGATTATAGGTCAAATCGTGCGTAATGACTATGAGGCTATGTATCAGTCTCAATTGGAGGAGCGCCAACTCTTCCACTTCCCGCCCTTTTATCGCCTTATCACCATCTACCTCAAACATCGTAATGACGACGTAGTCGACCACGCAGCTCAGCACCTTGCGGCCTTGTTGCGTCCTTACTTTAAGGACGACCTCTTAGGCCCCGATCGTCCCGTCGTCTCACGTGTGCAATTGCTCTATATTCGCAAGATTATGGTTAAGATTGCTCCTCAGTTCACCCCTTCCAGTGTACGTCAAACCTTGTTCTCTGCTCGCGATATTGTCCAACACTTCGATGTCTACAAGAGTGTAAACATCTACTTCGACGTGGATTGATAGCAATATCTCGGATTGCAAATGAGCCTCTCCCCCTAATAGGTCCCCTTTTAAAGAAGTATAATATGTGTGGCGAAACGAATAACAGAGCAAAAAAACTACTAACTTTGTAGCCTAAAAAAGAAAAAAGAAGTGCGTTCGCGAGAAGACATATATTCAAAAGAATGGTGCGACCTTGTATTTGAAGGGCGCAACAAGGCATACGGGGCTTACAAGCTGCGCGAGCAGACGGGAGCACGCTATCGGCGTGTGTTGACGTTGCTGCTCGGCACGTTGTTGGCTTTTGCCCTCGTGCAAGGAGGGTGGGCTTTGTATGTGCACTATATCACAGCGCGCAATATGAAGGAGGCTGAAGATGCTTTATCAAAGAAACCGTCTGAACTGAAGGAAGGTTACAAAGTAAAGTTCTTAGCTACCGCACGACAGGCACCTACTGTGCGTACGGCACCGGGGGCGAAGTCGGCCGCACACCCCAAGATAGTAGACGGACTGCCCCCACTTGAAGTGATAGGCACGGACGGCCCAATAGACTACGACCCTGAGGATAAGGTGATTACGACACCGATAGTTGATACAACGGGTATTCATGATGAGACGCTGCCTATTGCCAAACAGAAGGTGGTGCCTACAGAGCAAGTGTCGCAAATGCCTGACTTCCCTGGAGGCTTGCGCGCCTTTATGAAGTGGCTGGACGAACACATCGTTTATCCGTCTAACTGCATAACGGCTAAAAAAGAAGGTTCTATAACACTTACCTTTATCGTTGGTAAAGACGGCTACGCAAAGGACTTTGACGTAAAGAACGCTTTCGACTCGGCCATTTATCGCACAGCCATGGACGCACTAAAGCGTATGCCGAAGTGGAAACCTGGAACGAACGAACAGGGCGAACCGACTGACGTGCGCATCACGATACCTGTTGACTTTAAGTTAAACTAACGCTTAGTTTACTCAAGTTTCGGATTTAGCAAGGGCGGGCTGAAAGCCCAATGGAGCACATAGCCCAGGGCAAGCGAAGCGACAC
>UQHJ01000076.1 GCA_900540885.1 uncultured Prevotella sp. | reverse complement strand
TAATCTACGCTCATCTGTCATGTCTGAATACGTTCTCATTTTGATTAGTAAAGTGTCAACTTATTCAGTACAAGACATTATGTATGTTCTCGCGCTAAACGACTATAAGTAGATGTCAAGACCTGCTGCTGCCGCGGGTTAAAAACCCGCCCCCCAATTAGGGCTGTTTATCGGCGTATCAGCGCTGAGAGAATGTACATCTGCATCATTGACACGGCACGAACGTTCTCGCCACCATTAGGAATGATGATGTCAGCATACTGCTTAGTAGGTTCGATAAACTCATCGTGCATGGGCTTGAGCACATTGCGATACTTGTCAATCAACATCTCAAGCGGATGGCCACGTTCGGCTATATCGCGCTCAATCACACGCAATAAACGTTCGTCGGGTTCAGCATCGACAAATATCTTGAGGTCCATGAGGTCGCGCAACTGCTTGTCGTAAAGCGCCATGATTCCCTCTACGATGATTACATCGTGCGGCTCGACGTGTATAGTCTCTTGCTGACGCGTACAAGTGATATAAGAATAAGTCGGCTGCTCAATCGCATGGCCATTGCGCAACTCCTCTATTTGGTGAGCCAAGAGCGGCCACTCAAAGGCATCAGGGTGGTCGAAGTTGGTCTTCTTACGCAACTCTTCTGGCACGTCCCACTGTGCATTATAATATGAATCTTGCGGAATGACGGCCACGGTGTTGTCGGGCAAAGTGTTGACAATCTTATTCACTACCGTCGTCTTACCCGAACCTGTGCCGCCCGCTATACCTATAATTAACATATTATTCTGTTTTTCGTTTTATTTAAATAAGGGGACAGTCCTTATCAGGATTGTCCCCCCAATTGATTCTCATAAAAGGAGAGAAGAATTAATATTCCTCTTTTGTTGGATTATCCTCGCTTTCAACATCGGCCTCCGTTTCCGTTTCAGCCTCAGCGGCCTCTTTTGCATTTTCGGTTTCAGTCGTATTTTCCTCTTCGGTTGCTTCAGCCGTTGCGGGGGTTTCGTCTTGTTCTTTTTTCTCTTCTTCCACCTTATCATCAGCCTCTGCCTGTTGTGCAATCGTTGATTCTCCATAGGGAGCATGATAGCGTTCGGGGTGGAGCATCATGTCGTGCAGATTGTGCAGCTGACGGTTATAGGGTGAAAGTTTCAAGCCTTCTTCGCAAATTTCCAAGGCTTCTTCGCCACGTCCTATCTTGTTGAGCGCAATGGCCTTCTGCCATAGATAGAACACTCGACGTGAGAGGCTTTCGTTTACTTGGGGAATGCTTAGCAATTCATCAACAGATGCTAAGAATTTATCATAATCTTGAATCGGTAAGTAATAATTCAACGCCAAAAATTGCTTCGTAGTCAAATTGCTTGACAACAAGTGTTGATGGGTAGCAAAGAAGTCGGCCGCCTTTTGGCGTACACGCTCTTTCTCTTCCTCATCAGTAGCTTGCTTAAAGCATGATACGTAGAGTGTGAGCAAGTCCTTCACACAGCTTTCGGGCTTTTCGTTAGCTTCAAGTGCCTTGAGATAAGTTTCTTCCGCCTGCGCATAGTCCTTATTTAATAAGGATTTTTTAGCTTGTACATAAAGCAAGCAAGGATTATAGGGTTCAATATCACCACGCTGGTGTTCCCCTCCTACCGTAGGCAATACAGACTCAACATCTCCCAACAACTGCTTGGCATCAGCATTGTCAGGGTCAACTTGAAGGATGTGCTCTAACAAGCCCTTTGAAACGACATATTGGTGGGAGTCGAAGCTATCCTCTGCTAGGGTGTACACATCGTTAATGGTGTGAGGCAGGTGAATGCAAGTAGCTATGCGACCTTGGTTATTTTGACCAATAGTGTAAACGACCTTTGTGCCCTTATAAAGGCGGTTAAATAGTTCGGGGTCAACAATCTGTTGTACATAGAAGTAAAGATCAGAATCGGACGCATAGTCATGAATAAAGCCGTAACGCTTCAAGGTGTTGAAGTAAGTGATACGACCTGTAGCACGCACATAGGGCGGACGGTGTTCGAAAGTATTATAGTTTTGTTGCCTACCCTCATTATCGTTCTCATTGTTGCTGTAATTATTATCGGTATTATCAGCAGCGGTAGTGGTGCCTCCTTCGTTTTTGAAATAACGACGGCGGCCATAATTAGGATCGATGCTGGCAAGGTCGATGTGTCCTACTACTTTGGGTTCGACCACGGGAGCAGCCCCCGTGAGAGCGTCAGCCGACTCTACCTCTTTATCTTCACCCAACACGTCGCGCAGCGTAGTGGCTGTTGAGGACTGTTCTTCTTCATTATAGTCATCTTCTTCGTAGTTCTCGTTGTACTCAGCAGAGTCGTCAGCAAGTACGCTTGAATCGTGTAAGGAATCATAAGCAGGAGCCTTCACGGCACGACCGCCGTTAGCAGGCACCATCTTAACAGGACTCTCTGCACGGAAACTACGAATATCGTTAGCTGCAATGCCACAGATTTGGCCATTCGATTGTAGTAAGACAATGTACTGGCCTGTTACATACTCAATTTGTCCGGTGACAATACCTTCACTACAAGTGATTTCAATTGTGTCACCTACCTGATAGTTGGTTTTGATAAATGTTAGCATAATGTTTACTTCTATTATTTGCACATTACTGAAATTTTGCTGACAATGGGGTAACAAACTGATCAGACATCGTTTACATCAGTTCTTTCATTATCATAAGAATCTCATTAACGTGCAATACATATAAAAATCCTTGCAAATATAGTATTTTTTAAATAGAAATATATGTTAACATCTACTTTTTTTGAGAATGCAGAAGAAATGGCGCTCTGAAGAGCAAAAGCATTGCATTTCAAAAGAAATTTGTACATTTGCAGCTGCTATAGGGTGCAATGATTTACAAAGAAGTGGGTCGTTGCTCCCCCTTAACTTATGTATCTATACAAACTGCATATATGACAATAGACGTAAATCCGCAAGCTTCGTTCTCACTTATTGCCGACTTTGACGGCAATATGGACGAATTGATGCACACTCCTTTTGACACGACACTACCTGCAATAGCACTGCGCAACATGATGCTCTTCCCCGGTGTGGTAGGTTCTGTTGCGGTCAACCGCACGATGAGCCTAAAGGTGGTCAACCAATCGCTCAAGAAGGGAAGCCTCATCGCCGTGTTGGCTCAGAAGAACGCTCATGTGGACGAACCCGAACGTAAGGACTTCTATGACGAGGGCGTAGTGGCACGCGTTATGCGCACCATCGACCTACCCAACCCCATGGGAGGCAAGAGCTGCATGGCTATACTCCAAACGTATGGTCCTCTTAAATTGGAAAAGATCACGCGTCGTAAACCTACGATGCGCGTTGAGGTGTCGCCCATAGAGGAGGTGATTTACGATAAAGACGATGAGCAATTTAAGGCCGTGGCCGATGCTTGCCGCGACGGCATGGTGAACTTCTTACAGTTGAACGACGGTCCACGCTCGGAGGAGGCTACGTTTGCGGTCAATAACATTTCGCACCCCGTATTCCTTGTCAACTTTATTTGCTCTAATATGCAGTTGACACAAGACGATCGCTACAAGTTGTTCCAAATACACGATGTGCGCGAGCGCGCTATGCACTTGTTGCAGATTATCAACCGCGAAGTCCAGTTTGCGCAGATTAAGCACGATATTCAAAGCCAAACGCGTCGCGACCTTGACCAGCAACAGCGTGAATACTTCCTTCACCAACAGATGAAGAATATTCAGAGCGAGTTGGGCGAGGACGGCAACAACGACGCTACGGAACTGGAGGATAAGGCTTCAAAACTATACATGCCGACCAAAGTGGCCGAAACGTTCAAGCGCGAGGTGGAGAAGTTTAAGCGCATCAACCCGCAGTCGCCTGACTATAATATGCAGTTGAACTACCTGCAAACGATCGTCTCACTGCCGTGGGGCATCGATACGAAGGACAACCTCAACATTAAGAATGCTGAACGCGTATTAGACCGCGACCACTATGGCATGGAGAAAGTGAAGGAACGCATTTTAGAACACTTGGCTACTCTGCGTTTCCGTCGCACTGAGAAAGCCCCCATACTCTGTTTGGTAGGCCCTCCAGGAGTGGGCAAGACTTCGCTTGGCCGCAGCATCGCCGAGGCTTTAGGACGCAAGTATGTGCGCATCTCATTAGGTGGTGTACACGACGAGGCCGAAATTCGTGGCCACCGTCGCACCTACATCGGTGCTATGCCTGGCCGTATCATTAAAGGTATCATGAAGGCCGAGACGTGCAACCCCTTGTTCGTGCTCGACGAGGTGGACAAGGTGTCAGAGAATAATTACAATGGCGACCCTCATAGTGCCTTGCTCGAAGTATTAGACCCTGAGCAGAACAATGCCTTCCACGACAACTTTATTGACCTCGACTTCGACCTCTCGAAAGTGTTCTTCATTGCCACGGCCAATAGCTTGCAGACCATTCCCCGTCCCCTACTCGACCGCATGGAGATAATCGACGTAGAAGGCTACCTCACGGAAGAGAAGAAAGAGATAGCACGCCGCCACCTCATACCCAAAGAACAAAAGGAATTTGACTTTGGCGAGGACGGCAAACTGAAGTTTACGCCGGCTGCGATTGAATACGTAATCGAGAAGTACACACGCGAGAGCGGTGTGCGCCAACTTGAGAAGCAGTTTGACAAGATATTCCGTAAGGTGGCTTATCTCACCTCTACAAGCGATGACGGCCGCATGCCCTACGCTGGCCAAAGCATTAAGCCGGCTGATATCGAGACGTTGCTCGGTAAGCCTATCTTCAGCCGCG
Organism: uncultured Prevotella sp.; assembly: GCA_900540885.1. GTDB lineage: Bacteria > Bacteroidota > Bacteroidia > Bacteroidales > Bacteroidaceae > Alloprevotella. Next base: position 6,138 of record UQHJ01000076.1, on the reverse strand, counting down.
ATAAATATCAAGGCAATAAGTATGCGGGCGTCGTTACGGGCTTGGCTTGGACGGCCGTGGGCGGCGAGATACTCTTTATCGAGACCAGCGTGAGCCGCAGTAAGGGACCGAAGTTGACACTAACGGGTAACCTCGGCGACGTGATGAAAGAGAGTGCCGTGTTGGCCTTAGAATATATTAAGGCGCATGCCGACAAGCTCCATATCGACTATCGCGTGTTCGACCATTGGGGGGTTCACATTCACGTGCCCGAAGGAGCGACACCGAAAGACGGTCCTTCAGCGGGTATCACGATTGCCACTTCGATTGCCTCTGCCTTGACGCAACGCCGCGTGCGCGACCACATTGCCATGACGGGGGAGATTACGCTGCGTGGCCGCGTATTGCCCGTAGGAGGTATTAAGGAGAAGATATTGGCCGCTAAGCGTGCTGGCATTACGGACATCATGATATCGGAAGAGAACCACAAGGACGTTGACGAGATTAACGAACGTTACGTCGATGGCCTTACCTTCCACTTCGTCAACGATGTGCAAGACGTATTGCGCTTTGCCTTATTGGACGAGAAGGTGGATAATGCGATCGAACTCACCATACCTAACGACACGACCAACAACGATGCGCCCTCTCAACCCGAAACGGACAAGAAGGTGGCCGTAAGATTGTTGAAAGAAAAGTAAAGTGAATGTGCAAATGTGCAAATGGGAAAATGTGCAAATGATTTAATGTATAACATACCGATTTGGACATTGCAAACAAAGGCGACCATTCACACATTTGCACATTCGCACATTTGCACATTCGCACATTCGCACATTCACAACCCATGACCTACGAATTACAACATACCGATGGCAGTGCCCGCGCTGGCTTAATCACGACTGACCATGGACAAATACATACGCCTATCTTTATGCCCGTTGGCACATTGGGCAGCGTAAAGGGTGTTCACCTACGCGAAATCAAAGACGACATCAATGCCGAAATCATATTGGGCAATACTTACCACCTCTACTTACGTCCTGGACTTGACATTCTGGAGCGCGCAGGTGGTTTGCATAAATTCAATGGCTTTGATCGCCCCATGCTGACCGATAGCGGTGGCTTTCAAGTATTTTCACTCTCTGGCATACGCAAACTGAGCGAAGAGGGGTGTGAGTTTCGCTCCCACATCGATGGTAGCAAACACTTCTTCTCGCCCGAACGCGTAATGGACATTGAGCGCACCATTGGGGCCGATATCATGATGGCCTTTGACGAATGTCCTCCCGGCACAGCCGACTATGCCTACGCTCGCAAGAGCTTGGACTTAACGCACGGTTGGATGAAGCGTTGTTGGAAGCGCTTTCACGAGACGGAACCGAAGTATGGCTATAAGCAAGCACTCTTCCCTATCGTTCAGGGGTGCGTCTATAAAGACTTGCGCCAAGAGAGTGCCAAGTTTATGAGCGACTTTGGCGCAGAAGGTTATGCCATTGGCGGATTGGCCGTGGGCGAACCTGCTGAGAAGATGTACGAGATGATTGAGGTAGTAAATGACATTCTACCCACCGACCGCCCTCGCTACCTCATGGGCGTTGGCACTCCTGTCAACATTCTCGAAGGCATTGAACGCGGTGTGGACATGTTTGACTGTGTGATGCCTACACGCAACGGACGCAACGCTTGCCTCTTTACGGCTGAAGGCATTATCAATATGCGCAATGCGAAGTGGGCTGATTGCTTTGAGCCAGTCGACCCCATGGCGCACTGCTTTGCCGATGTGCAATACACCAAGGCTTACCTCCACCACTTGTTTAAGGCCAAAGAGTTATTGGCCATGCAAATAGCCTCTATCCACAACCTTTCGTTCTACCTCTGGCTGGTACGCGAAGCCCGTAAGCAAATCCTTGCCAATAACTTTGGCCCTTGGAAACGCGAAATGGTCGTTAAACTGAGCCGTAAGTTGTGATTTTCTTTAGTTGACGAGTCAACAAAACAAGTCTTCATAATAGATGTCAAAAAAGTTATTGTCGAAAATACGTAGCTACTTGTTCAAGCCGCTACATCGCTCTTCTAAGAACGATGCGGAGCAAGCGATAGCCCCCACAAGCAGCAAGCCCCAAAGCAGCCGAGGCCGCAAGCCTCTGCTCGGACGTCTGGACCGCTACATCATGCTGAAGTTTATCAGCACTTATATCTTCCTACTGGCTATCATTATCATTATCGCCGTTATCTTCGACTATAATGAAAACATTGACAAACTCACGCAGAGCCATGCTTCGGGCATAAAGATAGCGCAATATTATTGCAACTTCGTGCCTTACTTCCTAAACCTCTTCAGTCCACTCTTTATCTTTATTGCCGTTATCTTCTTCACCTCTAAGTTGGCCGACAAGAGTGAGATTATAGCGATGAAGAGTACAGGTATGAGTTTTCGCCGTCTGCTGCGCCCCTATATGGTCACAGCCGCACTCATTGCTTCATGTACCTTTCTCTTAGGTGCATACGTCATACCGAAGAGCAACGTAGAGCGCGTCAATTTCCGTAATAAATACATCAAGAAGCGTACTGACATCACCTCTATTGACAACATTCAGATGCAGGTGGACACGGGCGTGGTAGCCTATATCACTCACTTTGACAATACGACGAAGAGCGGCTACGGCTTCTCACTCGACAAGTTTGTTGAAAAGAAGCTGGTGTCGCATCTCACAGCACAAACCATACAATACGACACGCTGTCTGACCACCGTTTTTCGTGGACACTGCGTATGTACGACATTCGGACGATGAAGGGTATGCGCGAGGTGTTAGAACATGGCGAAAAGATTGACACGACCATTTTCATGGAACCCAAAGACTTCTTCTACGTGGTCAACCAACAAGAAACGCTCACCGTACCACAACTTCGCGAATTTATTGAACGACAGAAAATGCGTGGCGCACAGAACATGAGCATATTCGAGTTAGAATATTACAAACGCTTTGCTACTCCCTTTGCGGCCTTTATCCTAACGCTCATTGGCGTTTGCCTCTCAAGTCAAAAGCGCAAAGGAGGTATGGGTATCAGTTTGGGAGCAGGCTTAGCCCTAAGCTTTGCCTACATTCTATTCCAAACGGTATCATCGTCGTTTGCCACCAACGCTGGCATGGAACCTTGGATTGCCGTATGGCTGCCTAATATTATCTTCGCATTCATTGCGTTTGGGCTATATATTAAAACTCCGAAATAGGAATAATGCACATTGTCAATATGCAAATGCGAGAATGTGCAAATGTGCAAATGGTCACATTTTATTGCTGAGTTCTTTTTTCACATAAAAAAAACGCACATTCGCTGATAGGCGTCAATTACATTATCACATCATTACAACAATGAATGAAAACGACTTAACAAATAATACTGCACAAACACAAGAAGATAAAGAGAAAGAAAAGAAAGTCACCGAAGTATTCTTCGAAGACCTCGACCTCTCTGACAACGTGTTGGACGCACTCTACGATATGCGCTTCGAAAAGTGTACGCCCGTACAAGCTAATTGCATTCCCCCAATACTTGAACACCATGACGTGTTGGGCGTAGCACAAACGGGTACGGGCAAGACGGCAGCTTATCTGTTGCCTTTGCTCACCCTGCTCGAACGCGATGAACACCCCGCCGACGCTGTGAACTGCTTAGTAATAGCTCCCACACGTGAGTTGGCACGACAAATCGACCAAGCCTTGCAGGGCTTTGCTTATTACACGAACGTGAATGCGGTAGCCGTATATGGTGGTAACGACGGTGTGCGCTACGAACAAGAACGTAAATCGCTGCAAGCTGGAGCTGACATCGTATTGGCTACTCCTGGCCGATTGATTACTCACCTTCAATTAGGTACACTCGACTTGAGCCGCACTACTCACTTAGTACTCGACGAGGCCGACCGCATGCTTGACATGGGATTTGCCGACGACATTCTGACGATTGTAAAGCAGATGCCTGAGTCGCGCCAAACGATTCTCTTCTCGGCCACGATGCCTCCCAAGATAGCAGAGTTGGCTCGCAGCGTGATGCATGACCCTGTGGAGGTAGAGATTGCGGTTTCAAAACCTGCCGAAAACATTCAACAGAGTCTCTACATCTGTCACGAGGGTGACAAACCGCTCATTCTGAAGAAGGTGTTCAAGGAGCAACCGCCTCAGCGCGTGATTCTCTTTTGTTCGTCAAAGCAGAAGGTGAAGGAATTGGCCATTATCTTAAAGCGACAAGGCCTTAACGCTCGCGCCATGCACTCCGACCTCGAACAGGCGGAACGCGACGAGGTGATGAACCTATTCCGTGCCCACAAGATTGACCTCTTAGTGGCCACCGACATTGTGGCTCGCGGTATTGACATCGATGACATCACGATGGTGATCAACTACGATGCGCCTCACGATGCCGAAGACTATGTTCACCGCATTGGCCGCACCGCACGCGCTGGCCGCGAAGGCCGCGCCATTACGCTGATTGGCGAAAAAGACCTTTATGCGCTCTCTAACATTGAGCGCACCTTGAAGATTAAGATACCTCGTGCCGAACTGCCCGAAGGAGTTCGTCCGCCTCAAACTGAAGCACAACATGGTCGTGGGGGCCGTGGCCGCAATGGTCGTGGGGGCAACAACAATGGACGCAGAAGAAGCAATGGCAATAAAGAAGAGGGAAAGAAAGAGACGGACAGCAAGAACCGCAACCAACAAGGTGGTGGTGGAGGTCGTGACAACCGTCAGCGCAATAGCCAACGCAACAATGGTAAGCCACACGGCAAGAGCGACAACCGCCCTGCTAACAAACAACGCCCACCCAAAAGCGGAGCTGGACGCAAACCTGAATAGATTACGGGATGTCCTAATCATTCGATTTTCAGTTTGAAGGTTATGAGGTTATAAAGTTACATTACGTTGATAAACAACTAAACGAACTTTATAACCTTATAACCTTAAAACGTAAATGGGGCTATTTTAGAAATAACCCTACGATAGTTCATGTTTCAAAAAAGCGCAAAGCGCACCCCTCATTCTTTTCTTTCACAAAATCATGTACAAACTACTATTATCGTTTTGCTGTCTCTTCTCGTTCTTAAATGTTTTCGCCCAAAGTTTGACCCCCGCAACGCGCTTTCACGAAAAGGACAGTCCCTTTACTTTCTACAACAACAACCTCCTGAGTGGCTTTCTACAATCGACCTCGAACGACAACTTAGCCAACGGCTTTCTACAAATTCCCTTTGTGGGTGACCCCTTATTGGTCTACGTAGGTGAAAAGGACTCTACACAATTTATGGCCTACGCCTCTGGCTACACACTCCAGCAGCCCCGACCCAATACGTACCAAGTCGACTATACACGCTATGGCATTCTGGCTAACTTACAGAGCATGCCCGCCTATTGCGTTCAGCACTACACCTTTCCCGACACAACGGCCGATAAAGGCTTTCTGTTAGACATTGACAATGCGGGATTTGGGCCACAGAATGAGGACATGAACGTCGTGTTTATTGACAAACGTACCATACGCGCCTACAAACGCAGCGAAAAGGCAGAGAGCGGTGTGCCCGACCTTTATTACGTAGCCCACTTCTCTCACCCTTTTACAAAGTGGAACGTTCGACGCGAAGTGGTACGCTTAGAGAATGGACAACGCGAAAGGCGCTGCAAGGCGGCCTTTATGTTTGAACTGCCCAAGTCTGAAGTGCTGACCGTCACGTCGGCCGTCTCGGCCGTTAGCACCGATGCTGCCTACGCTCTCGTACAAAGCAATGGTGCCAAAAAGCACTTTAGCGACAAGCGCCAACCCCAACCGAAGACGGACGACAGCCGCTTATTGGCACAAAATCGTCCTTCGCCTCAGCAACGCACCTCAACGACCAAGGCGCACCCTCACGCCACCGCTTCTACGGCTAAACCAACTAAGCCCACCACTGCTCCTCAAGAGCAGCGCATCGTAAGGAAGCCTTCGAGCAACGTCTACGCACCTACGAAGTGGCTTGAAATTGCTACTCGTGATGCTGAACTGCAAGCGGCCTTTACGGCTGCGCTCAAACAGTTGCAGCGACATCATCTAAAAGCCAAACAGGCCATTGATGCTTTGTCCTTTATTGACGCTATCACGCCACTCTACCCTACTGGCGCTAC
>UQHJ01000075.1 GCA_900540885.1 uncultured Prevotella sp. | reverse complement strand
AACACTGAGGGAGCGATCGATCGCACCCTCAGTCTTTTTAAAAATGAAACATGAAACATAAAATGAAACATACGAGTACTATGTTTCATATTTCTAAGTAATTGATAATCAATTATATATGATATAAAAATGAAACATGAAAGATAAAATAGGGAAGTTGAATACGTGTAAGATATAATACAATAAGAAGCATTTCATCTGCCAAAAAACTGTAAAAAATAAAAGTTTTACTTTTTTGTTTTGCCTTTCACTATTCTTACACTACCTTTGCATAAAGTAGGCTTCGGCTCAGCAATAGAAAAAAGCTTTTAGGCTTTTTTCCTATTGCGTTCGCCTTGCACTACCTTTGCATAAGGTAGGCTTCGGCTCAGCAATAGAAAAAAGCTTTTGGGCTTTTTTCCTATTGCGTTCGCCTTGCACTACCTTTGCATAAGGTAGGCTTCGGCTCGCAATAGAAAAAGCCAAAAAACTTATTTCGATTGCGTTCGCCTCATGTTAAAGGTTAACGTTTGGCACGAAACTTGCTTCAACAAAATACAGAATAAAACAAAATACAATCAGCAAAATAATTAAATGGAAGAAACACAAAAACTGGTAAATACAATTATTGACGGCATTCAAGAGAAGAAAGGTCGTGGAATTGTGACCGTTGATTTGCGTAACATTATTACAGCTCCAAGTTCCTACTTCGTAATCTGTACGGGTGGCTCACCACAACAGGTCGATGCGATTACCGACTCAGTAGAAGAGTTTGCGCGTAAACAAGCTGGTGAAAAACCTGCTGCAATAGCAGGACGCGAGAATGGTGAATGGGTAGCTATGGATTATGGTACCGTAATGGTTCATATCTTTTTGCCTGAAGCACGCGAACATTATGATTTAGAAAATCTTTGGGACGACGCTGAACTTACTCAAATAGCTGATATTGATTAATTTATGGCAAATATACCGAACACACCCCCTAAAATGCCTATGAGGCAAGGTGGTAAACCACCACGTAAGGGGTTTAATCTTACTTGGTTCTATGCCTTGCTTATCGCTGGTCTCTGTTTTATGTTGTGGACAAATCGGGGGAACGATAACGCATCGGGCATAACGAAGGAAGTAGACTATACGACACTTCGCTCGTATGTAGCCCGTGGCTATGCACGCGAGGTGGTGGTCAATAAGACCGATGGCAATGTACGCTTTGTGGTTCGCCCAGAGTACATTCGCGAAATATTTAAACAAGGTTCGGACGAAACAGGATCGGCACCTTGCGTTTCGGCTAAATATCCCAGTGTTGATGCGGTCAACAGCTTCTTAGATGCCAACTATAAAGGGGGCGTAAAGTATGAAGAAAACGACCGTTTCTTTAGCAATCTGATTGGCAATATACTGCCCATCTTGCTACTCGTATTCCTCTATTACATATTAATGCGTCGCATGGGCGGCGGAGGTAGTGGCATGGGAGGTATCTTTAGCGTAGGCAAGAGTAAGGCTCGCTTATTCGAGAAGAATGGCAAGAACTCTACCAATATCACGTTTAAAGATGTAGCAGGACAAGAAGGCGCTAAACAAGAAATTCGCGAAATAGTCGACTTCTTAAAGAATCCCCAGAAGTACACTGAACTGGGTGGAAAAATTCCCAAGGGTGCACTCCTTGTTGGTCCTCCGGGTACGGGTAAGACTCTTCTGGCCAAAGCTGTAGCAGGCGAGGCCGATGTGCCTTTCTTCTCAATGGCAGGTTCTGACTTCGTTGAGATGTTTGTGGGCGTAGGTGCGAGCCGTGTTCGCGACCTCTTTCAACAAGCGAAGGAAAAGGCACCTTGCATTATCTTCATTGACGAAATTGATGCGATTGGTCGTGCACGTGGTAAAAATCCTACCATGGGAGGCAATGATGAACGTGAAAATACGCTCAACCAACTGCTCACCGAGATGGACGGATTTGGTACGAACACGGGCGTGATCGTTTTGGCGGCTACCAACCGCGTTGAGATACTTGACTCAGCTCTGTTGCGTGCTGGACGTTTTGACCGTCAGATACATGTTGACTTGCCCGAACTCTCAGAGCGCGTGGCCATCTTTAAGGTACACATGAAGCCACTCAAACTCGACCAAACGGTTGATATTGAAATGTTGGCACGCCAAACACCAGGTTTCTCAGGAGCCGACATCGCGAACGTTTGTAATGAAGCAGCGTTAATCGCCGCTCGTCATAATCGTAAGGAAGTGGGTAAGCAAGACTTCTTAGACGCTGTAGATCGCATTATCGGTGGACTTGAAAAGACATCGAAAGTAATGACCGAGGACGAGAAACGTTCTATTGCCATTCATGAAGCTGGTCATGCTTCCGTGTCATGGCTCTTGCAATATGCAAATCCATTGGTGAAAGTGACGATTGTACCTCGCGGTCAAGCGTTGGGTGCTGCTTGGTACTTACCTGAAGAGCGTACCATTACCACGCGTGAACAAATGCTTGACGAGATATGTTCACTTTTAGGTGGTCGTGCAGCAGAAGAACTCTTTGTTGGCCACATTTCGAGTGGGGCACTCAATGACCTTGAGCGCGTTACCAAACGCGTATATGGTATGGTGGCCTACTTAGGTATGAGTGAAAAGTTAGCCAACGTTTGTTACTACAATGCGCAAGGCGAATATAACTTTACGAAACCTTATTCTGAACGTACTTCAGAATTGATAGATGCTGAGGTGCAACGTATCATTGCTGAGCAGTACAATCGTGCAAAGCAAATGCTGAGCGAATACGCTGCCAAACACAATGAATTGGCCGACCTATTGGTAGATCGTGAAGTGATCTTTACGGAAGACGTTGAACGTATCTTTGGCGCTCGTCCGTGGAAGAGTCGTGGTGACATATTAATGGAGGAAGAAGCACTCAAATTGGCTGACGAGCGTGCGCGTAAGTTGGAGGCTGAAAAGCAATCCTCTGATACGCATGATGCTGAGGCTACAGAAGGTGAGAACTCAATAGAAGCAAAGTCACAAAGTGGCGAAACAAAGTCACAAAATGGTGAAGCAAAGGACGATAGTGCTTCAAACGAAGGCCTATATCCCCCTCCTCCCCCTCTTCCACCTTTGCAATAAAGATCTGAAGCTTTGATGTTAAGTAGGTTTTCAAAATTAGTTTACTGAAGTTTCGGATTTTGCAAGGGCGGGCTGAAAGCCCAATGGAGCACATAGCCCAGGGCAAGCGAAGCGGCACCCTGGGTTACGGATTACCATAGTATTGACGCCCTGAAGGGGCAAAAGCATTCAATGTTGGAAATAGAAATAAAGCTTCTGCCCTTTCAGGGCGTCACTAACGAACGTGCTTTAACCCAGGGTGTCGCTTCGCTTGCCCTGGGCTATGTGCTCCATTGGGCTTTCAGCCCGCCCTTGCTAAATCCGAAACTTGAGTAACTTATTATATACAGATTTCTCTAATCTCCAATCTCCTAAAAAAATGAATAACCTTATTATACGTGCACTCACAGGTGCCGTCTTTGTGGCGGTGCTAGTGGGCTGCACGCTTTTTTCGTCAACTACGTTTGTGTTGCTCTTTGCCATTATTACGGGGTTGACCACTTGGGAATTTTCAGCCAACGTAAATCGTTATGCAGGAGCTTCGGTGAATAAGTTGATTAACTCGGTAGCTGCTGTTTATCTATTTATAGCCTTTGCTGGTTATTGCGCAGACTTTGTCCCTTCACGCGCTTTTGTCCCTTATCTCGTTTCAATCATTTACTTATTGGTAGGCGAACTCTATTTAAAAAAGGACGATCCACTTAAGAATTGGGGCTTTGCCTTTGCTTCACAGGTGTACGTAGCTTTGGCCTTTAGTATGCTCAACGTATTAGCCTTCCAGTTCGATCCCTTTACCAATCGTACGCAATTTACTCCAATCATACCGCTCAGTGTGTTCCTCTTCTTATGGACAAGCGATACGGGAGCCTATTGTTGCGGTTCGTTGTTGCACAAACGTTTCCCCGCAAAGTTGTTTGAGCGTATCTCGCCCAATAAGTCGTGGGTTGGCAGTATAGGCGGAGGCGTACTCTGCTTAGTAGTAGCAGCCGTGTTGTGGTACTTTAATCAAACATTATTGTCCTTGCCTGAATGGTTAGGATTAGGTCTTACCGTTTGTGTATTTGGCACGTGGGGTGACTTGGTCGAAAGCCTTTTCAAACGAAAGTTGGGCATTAAAGATAGTGGACGCATATTGCCAGGTCACGGCGGCATGCTCGACCGTTTTGACTCTTCGCTTTTAGCTATCCCCGCTACAGTACTTTATCTTTATACGATAGCAAACTTTTGAGGGTGGTTCTAAAAATTCTGTTTTTAGAGTTCTGCTATTCTGAAATGTGATTTGTACGCTCTCGAAAGTGTCTTTTTGAAAGTTTGTGAGGGAGCATAGCGGGCTATGTGACCGAACAAACTTTCAAAAATACACTTCCGATAGCGCACAAATCCCTATTTCAGAATTATTAGAACCACCCTTGAAAAAAAAGTATTCTGCATCAATTATGCTGAACGTTCGAATAATCAAGCGCAATCTCGTGCTGCGTATATCACTTATTGTATTGTTGTTGATAGGTGTGGTCAGTAGCATCACCTATGTAGTGGTGAGACGCCCCTTTGCTCAGAGCTATGAGTTGATAGATCAGTTAGGGGGAAACCTTTTCCCTTCAGCTATCTTGTCAGTGGCAACCACCAATACACAGGTTATACCGCCCATAGACGGAGTTTATGTAGGCAATCCTAAGTCGTGCATCGCTATTCGTCTAAAAAGTCAGCGCAGTAATAGCACGGTGCGGATAGAATTGGCCGAAACGCCTTTCTATGCTCGATCCGTGTCCACCTTTATCCTTCCAGAGAAAGGAAAAGAATACATCATCTATCCTGACATATTGTGGCGTTATGATGCTTTGCGCAATAATGAGCAGGCAGAGCCGATAAGTGTGGTGACGCAGGTGGAGGTGAATGGCAAGGACTTAGGACAGCAAGTGCGCACTTTTTCGGTGCGGAGCATAAATGAGTGTTTGTTGGGCTTTCATAAGCAGTTGGCAAATGGGAAGACCCGTTTCGTTAGTACGCGCGTGTTTTATGCAGCTTACGTCAATGAAGAAAATCCGCTGATAGACAAAGTGTTACGTGAAGCGTTGAATACACGCATTGTGCGTCGATTCTTGGGGTATCAAGGCAACGAGCAAATGGTCGACAAGCAAGTGTATGCCTTGTGGCATGTATTGCAGAAGCGCAATTTCCGTTACAGTTCGGTATCTTATTCCAGTTTGTCGAGTAATGTGGTTTATGCACAACGTGTGCGTACGTTTGAAGATGCACTTAATTCGTCACAGATCAACTGCGTTGACGGTAGTGTGTTATTTGCCTCTCTATTGCGTGCTATCAATATTACGCCTGTATTGGTACAAATGCCAGGTCACATGTTTGTGGGGTATTATACCGATTCCGCCAAAAAGAATATTACTTTCTTAGAAACTACGATGATAGGCGACGTAGACCTTGATGACTACTTTCCAGACGAAAAGTTAGATAGTTTAAAAACTGGTAAGTCGCAAGGGCAAATGTCGCGCTTGACGTTTGAGAAGTCGAAAGAATATGCACAACGCGAATACAATCGCGTGGCAGATAAGGTTCGCGCGAATAAGCCTGGCTACCTCATGGTTGAGATTAGTAAAAATGTGCGACGCGATGTGCAAAGTATCGGAAAGTGAAAGAAAACTTGTGAGAGTGGGGTAGTGGAGAGACAGATTGGTAGTTTGTTCCTCATTCTCTTTGTTCTTAACGCTGCTTACACTACCTTTGCAACTTGTGAGTTTAACGTTTAAGTTGTTTTTTGAACATTACTTAAGATTATAAGATTGCAACGTTAGTTTCGCTAATGATCAATCTAACGCAACTTTATAACCTCATAACTTCCAAACTGAAAATCGAATAATTAGAATATTCCTATAAAGAAAATGCAGATTCTTAATAAGAAAACGTTTATTTTCGTCATTATGCTGTTGGCTTTGTTGCCCATTATGCTATTGCGCGACTTTACGCCCGATAATGAGTTGCGATACCTTAGCATAGCTGACGAAGCATTGCGCAATCACACATTCTTTGCCTTTACCAATCATGGTGTGGCATACGCTGACAAGCCCCCCCTTTACCTTTGGCTGGTAATGCTATTGCGTTGGGTGTTGGGGAGCCACCAAATGTGGGCACTCTCCTTATTATCACTTATTCCCGCGGGTGCTATTGCTTGCATTATGGATCGTTGGGCAGAGAAAGACTTGAATGTGCAGCAACGTCCTATTGCATTCCTCCTTCTGCTGAGTACAGGACTCTTCTTGGGAGCAGCACTCACCGTGCGTATGGACATGCTTATGTGTCTGTTCATCATTCTTGCTATGCGTTCCTTTTGGCGTATGCTCACGTCGTCTCCCCAGCAGTTGCACAAGCAGCAGTGGCTCTTCGCCTTTTATACGTTTATGGCATTGTTCACCAAAGGCCCCTTTGGTGTACTCTTTCCCTTGCTCACAAGTATCGTATTTTTGCTCTATTTACGTCAGCCGCGCAAACTCACATGGGTGTTAGGTTGGCGCACATGGGCAGTACTCTTGGCAGGTTGTGCCATTTGGTGGGGACTTACCTATGCAGAGGGCGGAGCAGCGTATCTCAACAACTTGCTCTTTCATCAGACGGTTGATCGTGCTGTTAATGCTTTTCACCATAAGCGACCATTCTATTATTACTTCATTTGCTTATGGTACTGTTTAGCACCATGGGCTATTTATGCTATCGTCTCACTCGTGCGCTCGCGGTTCAAAGATGCCAAAAGAAGTGTACTCTCCGATTACTATTTACTATCGGGCATTACGATTATTGTCGTGCTATCATGTGTTAGCAGCAAACTTCAAATTTATATGTTGCCAGCACTCCCCTTACTTATTTATGCTGCGGCTATGAATTTAAAGGAAGATAGTGACAGTACGTGGTGCAAAGTGTGCTTGGCCATTCCTGCAGCTATTTTCGCATTCGTGTTGCCTGCGGTGATTGTTTATGCTCATATCATTACGACAACAGCGTTGCCCATTCCATTGATAGGATATGCAGCGGCAGCTGTTCTCAGTATTGGAGGCATTTATTCCTTGTATGTATTGTGTAAGCGAAAGAGTACGCATGCTACTTATCAATCTATTCGCGCTATAGCCTATACGCTCTTTGCTACTTTATTTGTGGGAGGTTTCGCGCTTATTCCCTTTGATAGTTATGTAGGCTACCGTTCACTTTGTAAGCGTACGCTTGAACTGTCCAACCAAACGGGTATAAAGCGCATCACGGGGTATAAATTAAAAAATGCAAGCGATATGGACGTCTATTTAGGACGCAGCGTCGATACTTGGCCACTCTGTGAAACGCCTGTCGATAGTCTTAATCGCCCCACCTTACTGTTGGCACCCACCAATAAGTTAACTGACCTCAACTTACCGCAAGAAGAGGTTGAAACAGTTGGTAAATACTCGATTGTTATTATTAAATGACTAAAGTTTCGGATTTAACAAGGGCGGGCTGAAAGCCCAATGGAGCACATAGCCCAGGGCAAGCGTAGCGACACCCTGGGGCACGGATTTCCATAGTATTGACGCCCTGAAGGGGCAAAAGCATTCAATGTTGGAAATGTGTATAAAGCTTTTGCCCTTACAGGGCGCGACTGCTCCAACACGCGATACCCAGGGTGTCGCTTCGCTTGCCCTGGGCTATGTGCTCCATTGGGCTTTCAGCCCGTCCTTACTAAATCCGAGACTCCAGTTAAATGAAAGATACTATTACTGATATTACATACACCCAAAGATATGAATTCTACGACAAACTATAAACTTACGATTATTGTGCCTGTTTATAATGAAGAGGACAATGTTGACGCACTTGAGAAGCGCTTGAGCGCTTATCTACCACATGCGCTGATGAAGGCTTGCGTATTGTTTGTTAATGACGGGTCAAAGGACCGCAGTCTAACATTAATAAAGGAGTTGTGTCAGCGCAATGACGACTTTTACTATATCTCATTAGGTAAGAATAGTGGATTGAGTGCTGCAATGAAGGCCGGAATCGACGTTGCAGAGTCAGAATACGTAGGCTACATTGATGCAGACTTACAGACCGACCCAGAGGACTTCAACCTATTGCTCCAACACATTGAGGGACATGCACTTGCTATGGGCATTCGCGCCAAACGTAAGGATACGATCTTTAAGAAGTTACAGTCAAAGATAGCTAATGGCTTTCGTCGTATGATGACGAACGATGGAGTGCAAGACACAGGTTGTCCGCTTAAAGTCATTCGTACAGATTATGCCAAGCGCATTCCTTTCTTTACGGGATTACACCGTTTCTTGCCAGCCATGATTTTACTTCAAGAGGGGACGTTCGTTCAAGTGCCAGTGCGCCACTACCCACGTGTAGCGGGAGTTTCAAAATACCACTTATGGAATCGTCTTATCTCCCCGTTTGTTGACTGCTTTGCTTATCGTTGGATGCGCAAGCGCTACATTAATTATACGGTGGCTGAGAATAATTTGTAAGATGATTGTATTTTATTAGCCCCCCCTTCATCCCTTGAACGCTATATTTATCACCGCCATAGGTTTCTTGGCACAAGGCTTCTTCTCGGCTCGTATCTTAGTACAATGGATCATGTCAGAAAGGGCCAAGCGCGTACTATCTCCCTCCCTCTTTTGGGTGTTTAGTCTGATGGGCGCTTACTTACTGTGCCTATATGGCTGGCTTCGCAACGACTTTGCTATCGTATTCGGTCAGTTTATCTCTTACTATATTTACCTTTGGAATCTTAAAATAAAAGGACTTTGGCAGAAAGTCCCCTTCCTATTACGTATAGTATTGCTTGTTACACCGTTGGCCGCTATCGGTATGGTGGCCTCTAACGCTACGGAGTATGCACAACGTTTTCTTTACAACGATAGTGTACCCCTTTGGCTACTGCTATTTGGTTCAGCAGGTCAGTTTATCTTTACGATGCGCTTTGTTTACCAATGGTATTATTCACATCGCTTAGGAATGTCGAAACTGCCAGCTATGTTTTGGATACTGAGCCTTGTCGGTTCGCTTTCTATTGTAAGTTATGGCTTTATTCGCCACGACATAGTACTCATCATCGGACAGTCATTTGGACTTGTGGCCTACACTCGCAACCTATGCTTATTGGCAAAGGCCACCAAAGCCGATAGTGAACAGAGAAACAATAAGTAGGTATTCAATATTAGTTTATATAATCATGTTCAGAATTAGTCGATATGCCTTGGCGCACCAATTCATATCGACTAATTTTGAACACCTACTAAAATAAAATGCTTAACTTACCATTAATATATAAAGTACTCGGCACGCTATTACAAATCGAAGCGATGCTTATGGCCGTATGTTTCGGCATGAGCTTTTGGTTTAAGGAAAGTTCTCACCTGCCCTTTGGCCTTCCTACGCTCATTGCTTTTGCTATTGGTGCTTTACTTTTATTCTTTGGCCGTCATGCTGAAAATCGAATGGGCCGTCGCGACGGTTTCTTGATCGTTTCGCTTACGTGGATAGTCTTTTCGGTGATCGGTATGTTGCCCTTTCTGATCGGTGGTTATCAGCCACGCGTGGCAGCTGCCTTTTTTGAGACCATGTCAGGCTTTACGACAACAGGAGCTACAGCCTTTCAAGATGTCGACATTCTTCCTCGTTCTATCTTGCTATGGCGATGTATGACACACTGGATAGGAGGTATGGGTATCGTCTTCTTTACGATTGCCGTACTGCCTAACATCGGTGGTGGCGAGATGAAACTTTTCTCGGCCGAAGCCACAGGACTGAAAATAGGCAAGTTGCACCCACGTATAAGCACTACCGCACGTTGGATGTGGAGTCTTTATCTTCTACTCACCGTTACTTGTATGGTAGCCTACTTCTTAGGCGGTATGGGCTTGTTCGATGCTATCTGTCATGGACTTTCTACGATTGGTACGGGAGGCTTCTCGACTCATACCGAAAGCATAGCATGGTTCCACTCCGAACGCCTACAATGGATAGCTACCCTATTTATGTTTTTGGCCAGTATCAACTGTACTTTGCTCTATCTCTTCTTTATTAAAAGAAGGGTAAAGGAGGTATTTCATGACGACGAGTTACGTTGTTTTTTAGTTATCTTCTTTGTGGCAGTCTTCGCCATTATGGGCATTCTGATGTATGCTGACCACATGGACTTTATGACAGCCTTGCGCTGTGCCTTCTTCAACACAGCCACTCTGCAAAGTACGACAGGATTTAGCGACGAGGACTTTATGAATTGGCACCCAACGATATGGCTCATACTGTCGTTTATCAGCATTGTTGGAGCTTGTGCAGGATCAACGAGTGGTGGGTTGAAGTGCATTCGTGTGCTCATGGTTTGGCGATTGACTAAGGCAGAGTTTAAGAAAATGCTTCACCCACATGCCGTTCTACCTGTGCGTATTAATAACAACACGATTACTTCACAGACAGCACGCACGGTGTTTGTATTCTTTGTTATATATTTCATACTCATCATGTTGTCCACTTTTGTAATGGTAGCGATGGGTTTATCTTTGCTCGATTCGTTCGGACTGGCTATCTCTTCCTTTAGTAATGTTGGTCCGAGTATAGGCCATTTGATTGGTCCGCTTGGTTCGTGGGGTGTACTGAACGATACAACGTTATGGATAAACTCTTTCTTAATGTTGGCTGGTCGCCTTGAGGTGTTCTCTCTCTTATTGCCACTCACACCAGCTTTCTGGCGAGATGAGTAACGTGTAAGCTGCAATTTGTCGAATAGAACAAGAATGAACATTAATGAAATAATTAACAAAAAAAATTAATGGCATAATTAATGTTCAATTAATGATAATTAATGTTCAAAACAACGCGCGAAGCGCACCTAAACTTAAACGTTAACTATT
>UQHJ01000074.1 GCA_900540885.1 uncultured Prevotella sp. | reverse complement strand
GTATTGATATTCATGTATTTGTTAGTCAAGGCATCGAGCCTTGACTAACAAATGCCGACGCGGGGACGCGTCGCCCCAGGTTAGCTTGCAATTGGCAAAAAAAATGCTGAAACACGCAGTTATACTGCACGTTTCAGCATTTTGTAAAAGCGGGCGTTATTCAAACGCGATTACTTTAAGATCTTATGAACTCGATGTTCGTTCTTATTGTTCACCTCAACGAGGTAAGACCCCGTAGGCAATGCAGAGAGCGAGAGCGTAAGGCATTGCGCGTTGGCCGTAGCCTTCACCTCGTCTAAAAGCATGCCGCCTACGTTGTAGAGGCGGACGATAGTGCCTGCTGCGATGTTACCACGAATGCTCAAAGTGGTAGCATCGTGCGAAATTTTCCAATCATCTACAGTGCTTGTCGTAGTCTTGTTGACGCCTTCCAATATAGAATTAGAAGTAGTGAAACGCAAGGTGTAACCATACGTACCAGAGGTAGGAACCGCATAGCTTGACAATACGTCAGGACCACAACTACCCGAACCCACGCCACGCTGTGCGTAGTCGAAGTGAGCATAAATCGTGCGATCTTCATCATTGTCGGGAAGGGCGAGTTCCCAATTATGATACTTCTCCTTCAGTTGTTGGTCGCTCCAGTAAAGCGTAGAGAAGGCCACCTGACCATCGGTTTCAACATTGATCTTATTGCCATGATTGTCAGCAAGGGTCAAGCTACGAAGGTCTTGACGATTACCCATTGATTGTGGACGGAGGTAGTACTCGTTCATGTCCCAAACAGTGCTGGTGTAACGACCGAGGAACGAACCCGTGCAGCGGTCAGTATAGTTTTCTAACGGACCACGAGCGTAGTAGCTCACGTTCTTAAATTCACCGGGCAACTGCATCTGCAAGCCCAAACGACGAATAGCATAGCGATAGTCAGTGCTCTTTTGCTGTGGCGTGAACTGCGTCTTGAGGTCGACCGTACCATTCTTATAAATGGTGTAAGTAAACACGTAGTTAACCCAAGAGCCCGTACCACGTACTGTTGCCGTAGCCTTTGCACCGTCAGAGGAGAGTGATACTGTAGCTGTACGCTTACTGATGCCATTACCTGAATTGTAGTTGGGGTCGTTGCCGTAAGGCGCATCGTTCTCTATCCAACGATAGTTCTCGTAGTCGGGCGCAACATTGTTCTTTACAATGTCTATGCCGTTTTGTTTCCACGTGGTGAGCAATCCCGTGCTCGTGTTGAAACTCATCGTCACCTTATCATTGCTCACGGTCTTGATGTTGCCAGAACTTGTAAGCGTAAGTGCTTCGTCTGCTGCAACGGCTGCGATTGTAGGCAGATTGCCGCGTTGCTGAATGGTAAACTGAGCCGCAGCTACGGGATAGTTAGCCTCAGCATAAGCGGTCGCATTCGGTTCAAGCACAGAGAGGTTGAGCAATACTTCCTTGCCCGTAAGGTCTTCATCGGCTGCACTGAGGTCATAAGGAATAGTAACCTTAGCTTCACTGCCCGGCTGAATGTCAGTCAGCGATTGTGAACCCTTGTAGATTACCTTGCCGTCGGCTGTCACATTATAGCTCAGTGTCTTGTCCTTCAACGAAGTGAAGTCGTAAGCATTAGTCAGCGTGAGCGTACGCGTAGCTGCATCAAACTTATTGAACTTCACGTATTGGTACACCTTCTTTACTTCGTCAAGCTTTGCGCTCCAAGTACGGTCGGCATTGATGATACCATTGTTTACGAAGTTGCCTTGGTGAGGCGCAGCGGGATAGTCATAGCCTGTCACGTACTTGTTAAAGCCATTCTGCGTCAGTGTGCCGTTCTTTATGTCGGCCGGAGCTACAATTGATTGGTCAACCCAGTCCCAAATGCAACCACCAATGCCATACTTACTACTTTCGATTACGTTCCAATACTCTTGCAAGTTGCCTACAGAGTTGCCCATGGCGTGGTCGTATTCACACATAAAGTAGGGCTGTTGTGCCCAGTTGCTATTGGCATCGTTGCGAACCGACTTAGTGTTACCCTCAAGATAGGGGTACATAATGCTCCAGAGGTCGGTGGCTGTTGACTTGCCTGCATTGGTTGCGCCTTCGTAGTGTACGATACGATTATCAAGCGACTTAACAAGATCGTATTCTGCTTCTTGGTTAGCACCATAGCCGCTCTCGTTGCCAAGGCTCCAGAAGATAACAGAGGGGAAGTTGCGGTCGCGCATGACCATACGACGAGCGCGATCGAGGTAAGCAGCTCGCCAGGTTTGGTCGGCTGAAATTCCGGTTGACGTACCACTTTGGTAGCCTGTTCCGTGGTCGCCCCAATTCTTATGACATTCAAGGTCGGCCTCGTCCATAGCGTAAAGTCCGTAGTAGTCGAACATAGCATACATCTTGGCCTGACGTGGATAGTGGCTGGTGCGCACGGTATTGATGTTGGCCTGCTTCATGAGGGTAACGTCCTTCAACATCGTTTCGACATCAATCGCACGACCACGTGTGGGGTGCGTATCTTGAGTGTTAGCGCCCTTGAAGTAGACTTGCTTGCCGTTGATGTAGACGCGGTGGTCGTCTGAGGGGATTTCAATGTGGCGGAAGCCGTATTTCGTAGCGAAAGCCTCTTCTTCTTGGCCGTTAGCATCGAGCTGTGCCAACTCTACGGTGTAGAGGTTGGGGGTCTCAGCTGTCCAAAGTTGTAAGTTAGTAAGGCCTTCGAAACTGAGGTCCTTGGTTTGTTCTGCGTCAGCGCCTTCGGTAAAGTTGAACTTTGCCGTTTGTTCTGCCAACTGTGTACCTTGGGGTGAGAGCAAGCGCACGCGCACTTGCTTCTCCACTACCCCACCGTCACGATTGTTCATCGTTAAGGCCACATTCATTGTGCCAGAAGTGTATTGGTTGGCAGCGTCGAGCGTAGCAGTAATGTAATGATCGCGTAGGTAGGTCTTGGGCGTAGCAAAGAGGTAAACGTCGCGGTGAATACCACTCATGTGCCACATATCTTGTCCTTCGAGGTAAGAGCCATCGGTAAAGCGGAACACTTGTACGCTGAGGTTATTCTCGCCCTCATGAACGTAGGGGGTTACGTCAAACTCGGCATCGTTGTTAGCGCCTTGCGTATAGCCCACCTTTTGACCGTTCACCCAAACGTAGGCACCGCTATAGATGCCGTCGAAGTGGAGGAAGACGCGATTGTTCTGCCAACCTGTGGGCAAGGTGAAGTTGCGACGCAGTGAACTAACGGAATTGTAGAGGCCACTCTTCATGCTGATGTAGGGTGGATTGTCTTCAAACGGGTAGTCAACGTTGACGTACCAAGGGTCGCCATAACCTTTCATCTCAACGCACGAGGGCACTTCGATGTCGTTCCAAGCCGATACGTCAACATCATTGCCGTAGAAGTCCGTTTCGCCAGGGCGCTGTGCAGGGTCCTTGACGAAGTTTATCTTCCACATGCCGTTAAGGCTCATCCAGCGGTCGCTCTGTGGGTCAAGCCAAGGTTTGGCGTAACGCGCAGCGTCGGCACGCAAGGCGGTGGTGTTGGCATAAGGCATGTAAGTAGCATGGCCCTCTTCCTTGTTGACGGCAAAGATCTTCTGATTTTCCCAATCGTTGAGCACTGGCACGTAAGCGTCAGTATATTCAAGCGTGAAGTAGGTCGTCTCGTCGTCAGCGTCGGGGACCATATACGTGTCGCCCTTGCTATTGGCTGAAAGGTAGTAGGTCGTACCATTGTGGGTATAGGCAATGCGGTAAACGCCCTCTTGGCCGTCGACGGCTACAAATGATACTTGTTGGTTGGAGTTAGAACCGTCTAAGCCGTATTGAAGGGGCACTTTGTTACCATTCAAGCCAGCGTCAATAGCATAGGCATACTTGGCATTGTAAAGTACAGAGGCATAGAGTGTTTGGTTGTTCTTCTTATACTCTACGGTGCGGTATTGCCAGTGTTGGCCATAGGCTCCTTCCTTGTAGTCCTCCGTGCAGAGAACAGCAGCCGAGGCGCGGCTTTCGCCATTGCTCAATACTTGACCATTGCTCTTATTGCGCAATAGGTAGGTGTAGCCCTTTATGGGCATGTTTACCGTATTCGTAGTTGCTTGCAACGTGAAGTGCGTAGCCTCAGCCGTGAGGTCTTGATCCATGTAGATAGAGCCGTCACTGCGAAGCGTCATGGCGCGGTCGCCCGTGCTGTTGAGGAATTGGAACACGTCAGTGTCTACCTTCTTTATCAGAAATTGCTGGTTAGAATCGGTAAACTTAGCATCCCATTGCAGTACGCGGTGTTTCAGTGTAGCCGTGGGGGCCATATCAATGCCCATGTCGCAATGGGGATTATAGAAGGCATAAATGCCTTCGTCGGCCATTACGGGCACAATCATCCAGTCTTGTCCCTCCGACTGCAGGTCGATAGCTGCAGTTGAGAGGTAGGTGTCATGTGCACTATTATTGCCATTCGTCACGGCTTGGCCGTTCGACTGGCTAACGATGCGATAGATTACGCCGGGAGCATCTATGTCAATGGCCTGAGCAATACAGGTCACGCAACAGAGTAAACCCAGCGTTAACGCATAGCGCAAAAGTTTGAAATGTTTCATGTGTAAAATGTGTAGAAAGGGATTTAATTTATTTTATACTGCTGACAAAGGTAGTGAATTATAATGGATAAAGCAACACTTTTGAAAGTGGCTTTAAAAGTTCTGCAAATATTTTCAATGTAATAAGCACTTCACGTAAGAAATGGTTCTGTTCTGTAACGAATTGCAATTGCAGCTTGCCAATAACATTAATAAAACATTAATGAACATTAAGGCGCGCTTCGCGCTTTGGTTTTTGAACGTTAATTTTTCATTAATCGACCATTAATCTTGTTCGTTAATCTTTTCATTAATCTATTCGTTAATCTTTTCATTAATGAATGCTATCCGGCAGCTTCGTGATGTGTACGTGTTTGAAATAAATGGAATGGAGGTGTTTATGTGAATAAGAGTTGACGAACTCACCAATTTTTATCTTAACCCACTAAAATATAGACTATATTATTAATCCCTTTCGCTTTCCTATTGTATCTTTGTGGCATATATTATATGAATATGCCAAGAGAACAGGTTAATAGATTGAAAATAGTGCTTGCTGAAGAACAGAAAAGCAATAAATGGCTTGCCGAACAATTAGGCAAAGATCAGGCCACCATTTCGAAATGGGTAACAAATTCCAGTCAGCCTGACCTTAAAAATCTGTTGCGCATCGCAAAAACTTTGAATGTAGATGTGGCAAGATTGTTAAATGCAGATGTGCTAAATGAGGATCAACAAGTAAATTTACAGTCTGCAACTTCCGATAATATGGTATTATCGGAAAATAAGGAGAAGTAAAATATGACACCAGAAGAGAAAGCAAGAGTAAAAATAGACCGCTGGTTCGCTGATGCTGGTTGGCTGGTTGTTAATCGCGAGGAGTTCGAACCTACGATGACAGCCGTGGCTGTGCGTGAAGGATTGCTGAAAGGCAATCTCGAAGCTGATTATCTTATGTTCATCAACGGCAAGGTATGTGGTGTGCTTGAAGCTAAACGCGAAGAAGTGGATGTTGATTCTGATAAGGTGAGTGATCAAGTGACCACTTATGCTAAAAGTGTACCAAGTTGTTATCAAACATGGCAAAAGCCTATCCCCCTTTTATATAAGTCAAACGGTAAAATTGTCTTATTTCAGGATTTTCGTAAATCGAACACGGATTGGGAGGAAATCAACCGCATTCATACACCAAGGGAAATTGTGGCTTTGTTGGGTATAAACGACCCATTTGCAGGATTGCCTACGCTTTACAAAAAAGGATTGCGTGAGTGTCAGTACGAAGCTATTACCGAATTGGAGAAGAGTTTTCGTTGTGGACAAAATCGTGCGCTTATGGTTCTCGCCACGGGTGCAGGAAAGACCTATACGGCTTGTCTTGCTGCCTATCGCATGCTTTCTTATACTCCTATGCGTAGAGTGCTTTTTCTCGTTGATCGCAATAATCTTGGACGACAAGCTGAAAATGAATTTGGTACATTCCGCCTTACCGACAATGGCGAAGCATTTAATACCATTTTCGGGGTGGAACGTTTGCATTCTGCCCAAATACCATCAGACAGCAATGTCATTATCTCCACCATTCAGCGTCTTTTCTCTTTACTCAAAGGTGAACCGATTGAGGATAATGACGATGATGACGAGGAAGATGCTGATACCGAGGTAACATTACCCGATAACCCCAACTTGCCGCACGACTTCTTCGACATGATTATCATTGACGAGTGCCACCGCAGCATTTATGGCAATTGGCGCAAGGTACTCGAATACTTCGATACGGCACGATTGGTGGGCTTGACTGCTACGCCCATTCCCGAAACAATGGCATTTTTCAACAACAACCGCATTGTGAACTATACACTCGAAAATAGCATTGTAGACGGTGTGAATGTAGACCATCGTGTGTATCGTATCAAAACCGAAGCCACAGAGAATGGCGGTGCTATATTGAAAGGTGAACACGTGAAGGTGGAGACCCGATATACGGGCAAGACGGAGGAGGTGAGCAACCGCGAGACAAAAAACTATACCAAGACAGAATTGAACCGCAGCATCATCAATCCATCGCAGATAAAGCTAATCCTCACCACTTATCGTGATGCGGTTTATGAAGAAATGTTCAACGACCCGCAGCGCGAAAAGAACTTTGAGTATCTGCCCAAGACATTGATATTCGCTCTCAATGAGGCTCATGCCACCAATATTGTGAACATTGCCAAGGATGTGTTTGGCGAGGTTTGCCCTTGTGCCGATATGGAGCGTTATGTGCAGAAGATAACCTATTCATCGGGCGACAGCAACGAACTGATACGCCACTTCCGCAACGACCGCGATTTCCGCATTGCCGTCACCTGCACGCTTGTTGCTACGGGCACGGACGTAAAACCGCTTGAAGTGGTGATGTTCATGCGTGATGTAGAGTCCGAACCACTTTACATCCAGATGAAAGGCCGTGGTGTGCGCACCATTGGCGACGAGCAACTACGTGCCGTTACGCCCAATGCTTTCAGCAAAGACTGTTTCTTCTTGGTGGATGCCGTTGGTGTGACGGAACACACAAAGTCTATTCCTACAATGGTGGAAGGACCTGATACAAAGACAATCACGCTGAAAGAACTGCTTGAGCGCATTGCCCACGGCAATTTGCCTGACATTTACTTGAAACGTTTAGCCGCCGTCTTGTCACGTCTGCACAACAAGGCAGACAAAGACCAGCGCAAGGAGTTTGAGCGTTTGGCAAGTGACGCAATGGAAAAAATTGCCCAACGCATTTATCAAGCATTGGAGAATAACACCTTACCGCCTTATAACAACATCGATGAGCCAAACAATGAGCGTAAGGGACTTGTTGCACCTATTGCCAATCATGCCGATGTGCGCCGATATATCCTTATTTTGGCTGCTGGCTTTGTCGTTATTTTGAAACCTGGTACAGACAAGCCTCTTCCAGGAGGAGGCTTTTCTGTGGAAGTAGCACAGGATACTACGAGCGCCTTTGAGCAGTATTGCCGTGAGCATTGTGACGAGATTGAGGCACTGCGCATTCTTTATAATCAAGATGGCACCCCCATTACCTACACCATGCTGAAGGATTTGGAGAACAAACTGAAGTTGGAGAACAATAAGTTTAGCGCTAAGCAACTTTGGAACTCCTACGCTATCATCAATCCCGACAATGTGCGCCGTGCTACTAAAAAGGAAGAGAGTGATGCACTTACCAACATCATTCAGTTGGTACGCTATGCCTTCCGGCAGATAGAGCGATTGGATTGCGTATGCACCACCGCCCGACAATATTTCAACCTGTGGTGCGGACAATGGCACCGCGACATTTCTGACCGTCAGAAACAACTGATGAGCCAGATTGTCGATTACATAGCAGCTAACGGAGCTTGCACCATACGCGACATTCGCGAGGACGACAAGACACAGGCTGCGCAAATAATAGCGGCTTTCGGTAGCATGAAGAATGCTGATGAAGCATTGCTCTCATTGTTTAATTTTGTAGTATTAAGAAAAACAGCATAACAAAAAAATGGCAAACAATATATCTACAGAGCAATCGCTCACTAAAAAAGTATGGAACCTCGCCACTACGCTTGCTGGACAAGGTATTGGCTTTACTGATTATATCACGCAACTCACTTATCTGCTGTTCCTGAAGATGGATGCGGAGAATGTTGAAATGTTTGGAGAAGATTCTGCGATACCTACTGGCTATCAGTGGAATGATCTTATTCAGCTCGACGGACTGGATCTGTTGAAGCAGTATGAAGAAACATTGAAAGTGCTCAGCGAACAAGACAACCTTATTGGTACAATCTACACTAAAGCGCAGAATAAGATTGACAAGCCTGTTTACTTGAAAAAGGTCATCACTATGATTGACGAAGAGCAATGGTTGGTGATAGACGCAGACGTGAAGGGTGCTATCTATGAAAGCATTTTGGAGAAGAACGGACAAGACAAAAAGAGTGGCGCAGGTCAGTACTTTACACCTCGTCCTCTTATTAAAGCTATGGTTGACTGCATCCGTCCACAAATTGGCGAGACTGTGTGCGACCCTGCATGTGGCACGGGCGGTTTCCTTCTCACGGCTTATGACTATATGAAGAATCAATCGGCTGACAAGGCGAAACGTGATTTCCTCCGAAACGAGGCTTTGCATGGCGTTGACAACACTTCGCTTGTGGTTACTCTTGCTTCTATGAACTTGTATCTTCATGGTGTGGGTACTGACCGCAGTCCGATTTCTTGCGAGGATTCGTTGGAGCGTGAACCAAAAACATTGGTGGATGTTATTCTTGCCAATCCTCCTTTCGGACAACGTCCTGCTGGTTCTGTGGAACTTAATCGTCCTGATTTCTATGTGGAAACAAAGAATAACCAGCTCAATTTCCTCCAACACATGATGCTGATGTTGAAGGTGGGTGGTCGTGCTTCTGTAGTATTGCCTGATAACGTGCTCTTTGAGGGTGGCGCTGGTGAAACTATCCGTAAACGTTTGCTCGCTGACTTTAATCTGCACACTATTCTACGCTTGCCTACAGGTATTTTCTACGCACAGGGTGTGAAAGCTAACGTGTTGTTCTTCACGAAAGGACAGCCCACTAAAGATGTATGGTTCTATGATTACCGCACTGACGTGAAACACACGCTTGCTACAAACAAATTGGAACGTCATCACCTTGATGATTTTGTGAAATGCTACAACCCTGAGAATATTAACGATCGTAAAGAGACTTACGATGCAGATACGAACCCTTCTGGACGTTGGCGCAAATATTCCATTGATGAGCTTACCGCTCGTGACAAGACTTCGCTTGACATCACTTGGATTAAGCAAGGGGGCGAGGAAGAACAACATTCTTTGGCGGAACTTATGGCTTCTATAAAGGAACAAAGCCAGAGCATCAGCAAGGCGGTGAGTGAGTTGGAGAAATTGTTGGGTGATATAAAAGAGGATTAATTATTATAATTGTCCAGATGCATTTGGACAAATTCTTCTATTTAGATTTTGCAAACGCATTTGCAAAATTTGCAGATGAAATAAGTGGATATAAAAATGAACGAAATAACCAAACAAGAGGATGCTCTCTTTGAAAAAATATCAAAGCTGATAGATGAAGCACATAGGCATGTAAAGACAACTGTTAATACTGCAATGGTTTATACCTATTATGGCGTTGGCAAGTATATCATTGAAGATGAACAGCAAGGCGAAAAACGAGCTGCCTATGGTAAGGCTGTGTTGAAAAATCTGTCCGTACGTCTAACAGGTAAGTATGGAAAGGGTTGGTCTGTCGCAACACTAAAAAATGCCAAGAAGTTCTATAGCGTATATTCAGAAAAGACAAACAGTGTTTGTCCTATTGAAAGCAAAAAGGCTAAACACTGTTTAGCCAATTCAAAGCATGAGGCAGGAAACTTGAATATACAAAATACAGAAAATATTTCAAGACCTTTATTTGCGCTGTCATGGTCGCACTATCTTATTTTGATGCGTATTGAAAATGCAGATGAACGCAACTTCTATGAAATAGAGTGTCATCAACAGAATTGGAGCTTCCGTGAATTGCAACGTCAATATGCTTCAAGTCTTTACGAACGTTTAGCTTTGAGTCGCAATAAGGACGAGGTGATGCGCTTGGCAAAAGAGGGACATACGGTCGAAAAACCATCAGACATCATAAAGAATCCTATCACATTGGAGTTCTTGGGATTGAAGCCCGATTCTATTTATTCGGAGTCTAAACTGGAGAATGCCATAATCAGCAAGATGCAGCAATTCTTGCTCGAACTTGGCAAAGGATTTCTTTTTGAGGCACGACAGAAACGGTTTACTTTTGAAGAGCAGCATTTCTTTGTTGACTTGGTGTTTTACAACCGCTTGTTACAATGCTATGTGCTCATTGACTTAAAGATAGATAAACTTACCCATCAGGACCTCGGACAGATGCAGATGTATGTCAACTATTATGACCGCTATGTCAAACAAGACTTTGAGAAACCGACTATAGGCATACTGTTGTGTAAAGAAAAGAATGATGCCCTCGTGGAACTTACCTTGCCAAAGGACGCAAATATCTACGCTTCTGCCTATCAACTTTATCTTCCCAACAAGGCTTTATTGCAAGCCAAGGTGAAGGAATGGATTGAGGAGTTTGAAGAGAACGAGGATCTAAAGAAACTGGAAAATAACGAATAGCATTTGTGCAGTTCCTGACTGCACAAATTGCAAACTATAATTTAGAATGAATACAAAAGCGTTACGCCAAAAAATACTCGACCTTGCGATACATGGCAAACTTGTACCGCAAGACCCGAACGATGAACCTGCTTCGGTGCTGCTCGAACGCATCAAGGCAGAGAAGGAACGCCTTATCAAAGAAGGCAAGATCAAACGTACCAAGCGGTCAAAAGCTGCTTGTGATAAGCCCCATTATCCCTATCAGCTGCCTAAGGGGTGGGTGTGGTGCAAGTTGGAAGATATTGCAAGTATA
>UQHJ01000073.1 GCA_900540885.1 uncultured Prevotella sp. | reverse complement strand
TTTTAGTTTCAATGTTTCATTCTAAAAACACTGAGGGAGAAAAACAAAAACACTGTGGGAGCGATTCAAAAACACTGAGGGAGCGATTTCAAAACACTGTGGGAGCGTGAAAGCGCTCCCTCAGTGTTTTGAAGAATGAAACATGAAACTAAGAATGAAACATAAAAGTCGTATGTTTCAGTTTTTGAAATGTTTGATATTCAATAAGTTGAAACAAAAAAATGAAACATGAAAGATAAATCAAAGGTTATGAAAACGTATAGAGATGTGTGAGATAAACTGCAATTTATCGGACTTTCATGTTTCACTTCGACTATAGATTTTTTATGTCGAAGCAATACCCTAAAGTTGCTTAGAACGCACGAAAAGGGCCTTTACGGACGTGTTTAGTTAAAAGAAAGGCATTTTTAGAGGCCATAAAAAGCAACGTTACAAAGAAATGTAGTAACTTTGCATATAATAATACACAATTTAAAATCAATGATAACAGACGACAGAATTATTAAAGTCAATATAGAAGAAGAAATGAAGTCTTCTTATATTGACTACTCTATGTCGGTGATCGTGTCGCGCGCACTCCCCGATGTGCGTGATGGCTTCAAGCCCGTTCACCGCCGCATCCTCTTCGATATGATGGAGTTGGGCATTACACACAACAAGCCAACTCGTAAGTCAGCCCGCGTTGTGGGTGACGTACTCGGTAAGTACCACCCACACGGTGATAGCTCAGTATATGGTGCCTTGGTACGTTTGGCCCAACCCTGGAATATGCGTTACACGTTGGTTGAAGGTCAAGGTAACTTCGGTTCAATGGACGGTGACTCTGCTGCCGCTATGCGTTACACAGAGGCGCGCCTCTCACCCGTTGGCGAGGCTATGATGCAAGACATTGAGAAGGAAACGGTCGATATGGACCGCAACTTCGATAATACACGTGACGAACCCAGCGTAATGCCAACGCGCATTCCTAACTTCTTGGTGAATGGTGCCAGCGGTATTGCAGTAGGTATGGCTACAAACGTTCCTACCCACAACTTGGGTGAGGTGATTGACGGCTGTGTGGCCTATATCGACAACCCCGACATCACAATTAGTGAATTGATGCAGTATATCAAAGCACCTGATTTCCCTACGGGTGGTTACATCATGGGTATGCAAGGTGTGCGCGATGCTTACGAGACGGGACGTGGTCGCATCATCATGCGTGCAAAGACTGATATTGAGTCGGGACCTCAGCACGATACCATCGTCGTATCGGAACTTCCCTACGGACTGAATAAGGAAGAGTTGGTGAAGTTTATCGGTCAGTTGGCTGCTGAGA
The DNA here is from genome assembly GCA_900540885.1 of uncultured Prevotella sp. Taxonomy (GTDB): domain Bacteria; phylum Bacteroidota; class Bacteroidia; order Bacteroidales; family Bacteroidaceae; genus Alloprevotella. The sequence goes on along the minus strand of UQHJ01000073.1, from coordinate 10,398 downwards.
AACGCATTGATGGTATCTCTAACGTAAACGATGAGAGTGATAAGGACGGTATGCGCATTGTTATTGACGTAAAACGCGACTTCAATGCCAATGTCGTATTGAACAAACTGTTCAAGATGACAGCTTTGCAAACTTCCTTTGCCGTTAACTGCATAGCTTTGGTTCACGACCATGCTCACAAGGCAGGCCGTCCGCAACTGCTTACGTTGAAGGACTGCATCAAGTACTTTATCGAACATCGTCACGACGTAGTCATTCGCCGTACACAATACGATCTGCGCAAGGCACAAGAGCGTGCCCACATCTTAGAAGGCTTAATTATTGCTTCTGACAACATTGACGAGGTTGTACGCTTAATTCGTGCTTCGAAGAATCCACAAGAGGCGATTGAAGCCTTGAAGAATCGCTTCGGACTTGATGACGTTCAAGCTAAGGCTATCGTTGATATGCGTTTGGCTCAGCTCACCAACATTCAGCAAGAGAAGTTGCACGAAGAGTATGAAGAGATTGAGAAGCGCATTGCTTACTACGAACAAATCTTGAGCGACGACGACCTCTGTCGTCAAGTAATGAAGGACGAACTCATCGAAGTAAAAGAGAAGTTTAGCGACGAGCGCCGCACACAAATCTGCCTTTCTTCTACGGAGTTCAACCCCGAAGACTTCTATGCTGACGATGAGGTAGTTATCACCATTTCTCACTTAGGTTACATCAAGCGCACACCGCTTAATGAATTCCGCGCACAAAGTCGCGGTGGCGTAGGTTCGAAGGGTGGTAGCACGCGTGACTCTGACTTTATCGAGTACATTTATCATGCGACGATGCACAACACGATGCTCTTCTTCACAGCAAAGGGACGCTGCTACTGGCTCAAGGTGTACGAACTGCCCGAAGGAGCTAAGAACGCAAAGGGACGCGCTATTCAGAATATGCTCAATATCGATGCTGACGACAGCATTAATGCTTGCTTGCACATTCGCAAGTTGGCCGACGCAGACTTCTGCCAGAGCCACTACGTTATGTTCTGTACGAAGCAGGGCATTATTAAGAAGACTTGCTTGAGCGAATACTCACGTCCACGCACGAATGGTGTGAACGCTATCAACATTCGTGAGGATGACAAGGTGGTAAGCGTTGTGCTGACCAACGGCTCTGACGATATTATCATGGCCAACCGCAATGGCCGTGCTATTCACTTTAACGAAGATGCAGTTCGCCCCATGGGCCGTACTGCAACGGGTGTACGCGGTATGCGACTTGATGAGGACGACCCCACGGACGAAATCATCGGCATGATATGCGTCAACGACCCTGAGAAGGAGACCGTACTCGTTGTGAGCGAGAAGGGTAAGGGCAAGCGTTCTGTCGTAAGCGACTACCGTGTAACAAACCGTGGCGGTAAGGGTGTAAAGACACTCAACATCACGGAAGATACGGGCAAGGTGGTAGCTATCAAGGCCGTTGCTGAAGAGGAGGACTTGATGATTATCAATAAGAGCGGTATTACCATTCGTCTTCACATCAGTGGTGTGAGCGTATTGGGTCGCGCTACACAAGGCAACCGACTGATTGACCTCAAGAAGCGCAACGACGTTATTTCGAGCGTATGTCTCGTTCCTGCTGACGAAGAAGAGGAGAATGAAGAGGTCGAAGCTACGGAAGTAACGACTGAAGGTGAAGCCACCACTGAGGCTACAACCGAAACGAGTGCTACTGACGCTACTAACACAGCTGAGGAAGACCAATCTACGGACGAAGCGTCTCATGGACTCTTTGACAACGTGGAAAAATAAAATACAGAGTCTTTAGGTTTATGGGGGATAGAATTTAATTCATAACCTCATAACCTAAAAACTTTAAACCAACATAGTTACACTACATTTCTAACCAAAACAACATCAAATGAAAAAGTTAATTCTATGCTTGGCCGTTATCTTAGGTAGCATGGGAACGGCTTCTGCTCAGTCTGACCAACACATTGGCTCTTACAAGGCCAACGACATGGTTAGACGCGCTGACAATTTAATGAAACAACGCACTCAGGAGGCTTACGAGCAATCACAACAGCTTTATAAGGATGCTGAGGCTCAACTCCAAAGCGACATCGAGAAGGCGAAGGCTGACGGCAAAATGGATAAGTTGGCATTGCTCTATCTGCAAAACGCTGACTTGCAAAACAAGTTTTTGAGTCCTACCATGACCAACGCCTCTAACGGCATGCCTTTCGACACGTTGGCATTCTGTAAATACGTTGACAGAATTATTGAGTCATTCAACACCGCTGCTAAATATAACGTAACACCTAACGCAAAGGGTAAGGTGAAGACTGACCAATTCGTTACGCTCCGCACGAAGTTGGGTATCAACTCTATGTTGACTTACTACTACAACTGCGGTGCTTTTATGGACGCTATGGGTAAGAAACAAGAGAGCGTTGACTACTTCCAAAAGTACGTTGACCTGCCCGGTACTTCACCCGTATTTACAAAGGCTGAAAGCGACTCTATCTACAAGGCTCAGGCCAAGATTTATAACACGGCTCGCTTCAATTTAGCTTTGCAGAACTTCTACTTGAAGAATTGGGACAAGGCGATTGAATGCTGCGACGTTGCGTTGAAAGACACCGTTGGACTCCACGACCTCTACCTCATCAAGATTAACGCATATGGTGAGAAGAAGGACTCTGCTAACTGGCAAAAGACGCTCATCGAGGCTTACAACCGCACTGGCAAGGAGAGCTTCATGCAGAACCTCATCTACTACTACATTCAGAGCAACAAGATAACTGAAGCAACCGAAATGGCTAACAAGCTGGTTACTGACGATCCCAATAGCAAGTTGGCATGGTTTATGAAGGGTGCTATTGAATTGAATGTAAAGAAGGACTATGCCGCTGCTATTGCAAGTTGCGATAAGGCGCTTGCTATCGATCCTAACTACAAAGATGCCCTTTTTAATAAGGGAACGGCTTATATCAACGATATCTATGACCAAACGCATGGTGGCAAGAAATTCCAATACATTGGTACAAACCGTCGCATCACAGGTAAGGCTTCTGACGGCTCTTACCAAAAGCAAAAGGCCATTTATGACAAAGAAGTCGCTTACGTAAAGGGCTATTACGAGAACGCATTGAAGTGTATGGAACGCGTTCGTGAGTTGGCTCCTAACGAAGCTAAGCGCTGGGCACCTTCTCTTCAGATGGTTTACAGTGCTTTAGGTCAGAAGAACAAAGCGAAAGAAATGGACGACTTACTTGACGCTGCTAATAAAGCTGGTAACTAATCGGTTAGAAGTTTGAAGGTTATAAGTAGGTGTTCAAAATTAGTTGATATGAATTGGTGCAGTATTTCGTTTAGAAACATAGGTTGAAGAGGGAGCGTAGCGGGCTACGTGACCGATGAAACCTATGTTTCTGGGCGAAAGAATGCGCCAAGGCATATCGACTAATTCTGAACATGATTATATAAACTAATTTTGAATACCTACTTAAGGTTATAAAGTTAATTTACTTGATTATCAACGTAATGTAACTTTATAACCTCATAACCTTCAAACTGAAAATCGAATCATAAGAACACCCCTATAAAAACTACCTTTACTTAATAATGAAATCGCTCCTTTTATCATTTTTGCTACTGCTTATGCTTCCTTGCTCGGCACAAAAGGCGTTTAAGCCTGTTACGAATGCATTGAAGGCAAAGAATTATAAGGAGGCTATTCAACAGATTAATAAGTTGCGTGCCGACTCTACGTATCGCAACAACTTGAAATTGTGCCTTTACAGCATAGAGGCAAACCGTGGATTGAACAATGCCGAGAATACTAAAATCTATTTGAAAAAGAGTTACGATACGATTGCTTTCTTCTCAACCACCAACGAAATTATTCGCGAGACTATACAACTTAACTTATTGGAGAGAGAACTTGAGAAACAAGAGGGTAAAAAGCCTAAGCAAACGCGCTTGGTGTGCGAACAGTTGCAGAAATACTTTCCCAACTTGAATGCCGCTGCACGCTATTATTATAAAAAAGAAAAATATAAGGAGGCAATGCCTTACTTACGCACTTGCCTTGACTTACCACATACAGAGTTAGGACAATCGGCTCATCTCTCTACACGAGGCGACGAACAGAACGCTATCTTTTACTTGATTAGTGCTTTTTGCACAAAACAATATGGCGAGGTGACGCGCTATGATAGCTTAGCACTCTCCCCCGTTGCCACTCGCCCCACCATAATGAAGTATTTGTCCTTGACAGCTGAAGCGGAAACGGATACAACTACTTATCATCGTCAACTGTGCGAGGGGTGGAAGGCTTATCCTCATGATGCCTTCTTCTTTACGCGATTGGCCGACTTTTACAATCGCAACAAGTTGTTTAATCAGACCTTGTTGCTATCGGCACAGCAGCTTAAAATGGACTCTACTTATACGGCTGCCTACATGGCGCAATGTGTAGCTCATTATGAATTGCAACAATATGATAGTTGCATCGTGAGTGCACAACATACATTAGCCTGCGACTCTACTTATGCCGAGGCTCACTATTATATTGGTGCATCTTACGTTAATAAGGTGAAACTTATCAACTTGCCCGACCATATCACATCGCGTGCTTATAAGAAGGCTTTGGCCGAACAACAAGAGTTATACAAACTTGCTGAACCTGAATTAGAGACTTATCAACGCATGGCACCGCAAGCACAAAAGCAATGGGCGCCTTTACTCTATAAGGTGTACTTGGCACTAAATCGTGGCAAGAAGTTTGCCGATATTGAAAAGCTAATGCAATAGTAGCATTTAGATGTGCGTACTGGTATTAGTTGTCAAATTGCAGTTTAGCGAATAAACAGGAATGAGCATTAAGGTGCACTTCGCGCCTTAATGCTCATTCTTGTCTATTTGCTAAACTGCAATTTGTATCTGTTTCCAAAAAAAGAGATTATACCCACACAATTCGTTATAGAACTTGTATGTATCGTAATTGGACTATACTAAGGCATTGTTCTTTCCTTCGGGAAAGATGACTTGTGGCTTAAAAGTCTTTGCTTCGTCAGGTGTCATCTGTGCGTAAGCCATAATGATAACTTCATCGCCTACTTGGAAGAGACGCGCTGCTGCACCGTTTAAGCAAATGCAGCCTGACTTTCGTGGCCCAGCGATGATATAAGTGACGACGCGTTCGCCATTCATGTTGTTTACCACTTGCACTTGTTCGCCAGCTATCATGCCACATGCGTCCATTAAGTCCTCGTCAATGGTAATACTGCCCATATAGTGGAGGTTGGCCTCAGTTACAGTGGCACAATGTATCTTTGATTTGAGTAGCGTGAGTAGCATTTATTCTTCTTTGTATTTGATGTTGTCAATTAAGCGCACGGGGCGAGCACCGCAATAAACTGTGATACAACCAACAATGTAGGCGGCATCGTCCCATGATGAAACGGGTTGGAGTGTAATGCCGTTTACAATTTCAAAATATTCGACTTCAAGTCCTTTGGTGGCGTTCAAAGCGCCTACAACGAGGTCGTGTGTCTCTTTGACCGTATGTGATTTGGCAAATTCAACGCTCGTCTTTAGTGCTTGTGAAATGCAAACCGCAATGCGCTTCTCACTTTCGCTCAAAAGCGTGTTGCGTGAGCTAAGTGCTAATCCGCTCTCCTCGCGAACAATGGGGCAGGGACGGATTTCAACAGGTAGGTTGAGGTCTTTGACCATGGCGCGAATGACGGCAATTTGCTGAAAATCCTTCTCACCAAAGTAAGCGCGGTCGGGATTGACCATGTAGAAGAGCTTGCTTACAATCTGACATACGCCGTTGAAGTGGCCAGGGCGACGAGGACCTTCCATTACCGTGTCAATAGGAGGGTAAGAGAAGTGACGCGTGTCGGGTTCGGGGTAAACCTCCTCGACGCTTGGTGCAAAAACGTAAGTGGCACCAAGTGATGCTAATAATTCGCAGTCAGCATCTAACGTACGCGGATAGTTCTTTAAGTCGTTTTTATCGTTGAATTGAGTAGGGTTGACGAAAACGCTAACAACGGTAACGTCATTTTCGCTTACAGAGCGCTTAACCAGTGAAGCATGACCTGCATGCAGTGCACCCATGGTGGGAACTAAACCAATCTTCTTACCTTCAGAGCGTGCTTCATTTAGTGCAGCTTCAAGGTCTTTTTTTGTGTTGAAGACTTTCATTGTTTGTTTTTGTGACATTTTAGGTAAGGGCTTCTCGTATTGGGACTATCTGTTGTTCTCAATAGCTGATGAAAGCCCTCATATCGTTGAAAGTGCAAAATAACACATTTATTGCCAAATAAGCGGCTTTTTGAACTATTATTCTGTGTTTTTTAACAGTGCTAGAACGAAAACCCGCGTGCAAGGCCGTCAGTATCAGTTTTTTTTGCTAACTTTGCAAGCGTAAGAATAGACTGCTTTGGTTGAATAATGAGGTAAAATAAGAAGAATAAAACGTTATTGATAGCAAGCGGTTTATATAAAAACAAAGTAAATGAAGTCAAAGAAAGTATTGTTCATAACGCAGGAGATGATTCCTTATGTACCTGAGAGCGCAGTGGCTCTTGATGGTCGTCAGTTACCACAGGCTTTGCAAGAAAAAGGCTGTGAAATTCGCACATTCATGCCTCGTTGGGGTATTATTAATGAGCGTCGTAACCAATTGCATGAGGTAATTCGCTTGTCGGGTATGAACATCATTATCGACGATATCGATCATCCTCTTATTATTAAGGTGGCCTCAATTCAGGCTGCCCGTATGCAGGTGTACTTTATTGATAACGATGATTACTTCCACAAGCGCTCTTTGCTGACTGATGAAGAAGGCAAGGAATATGAAGATAATATTGAACGTGCTATCTTTTATGCTCGTGGTGTACTTGAGACGGTAAAGAAGTTGCGTTGGTGTCCTGATGTGATTTATTGTCAGGGTTGGATTTCGTCAGTAGTGCCTTTCTATATTAAGACTGCTTATCGTGACGAACCGCCTTTCGCACAAACCAAGGTGATTAGCTCACTCTATGGCGAAATGCCTGATGCAACTTTGGCTACACGCTTTGCAGAATGTCTTGAATTCCGCGATGCTAATGAACAAGCCGTGAAGGATGCTGGAGTAGATTTAACTCAAAAGGATAGCCTTGGTCGTTTGGCTGTTGCATTCAGTGATGGCGTAATCGAAGGTGAAGTTGGCGCACAACCCGCTTTGATTGACTATGCAAAGGAATTGAATGTACCTGTGCTCACTGCACCCGCAGATGACGAAAAGGCAGCAGCTTATAAAGCCTTTATTGAACAATTAACAGGCGAAGGCGAGGAAGCATAATATCATTTATATTGTGCTTACAAGTAGTGTGTACTTAAACGGAAAAGAATAAAAGCTCATGTGAAACCTATCTTAATTTATCTAAGAGGCACATGAGCTTTTCTTCTCTTTTGAAAAACAAAAGCATATTTTTTAGTTTATGAAGAAAACAGTATTAGCCATTATGCTTGCTGCGGTGTCGCTTGCAGCGTGTGATGATAGTACTTCATCAATAGGCTATGATGTAATACCCAAAGATGATGAGATTACAGCGATAGACTCTGTATTCCATATCTCTACACAGACGGTACAGGTTGATAAGGTGTTGGCTAATACCAGCATTTGTTATTTGGGTAGTATTGTTGATCCAGAGACGCGTATACAAACGACCTCGGGTTTTTTAGCTCAATTCCACTTGCCCGATGGCTTCCGTTTGCCGAGTAAGGACATTCTTGTTTGTAATGAACAGGGAGAGGTAGAAGCCGATTCGTGCGATATTCGTCTATACTTGGATAGCTTCTTGGGCGATTCGCTTACAACGATGAAACTACGTGTTGACGAGCTTAGTCGCGAAAAGTTGTTGAGCGAAGATGAATCTTACTACACCAACTTGAATGCTGATGATTATATTCTGCCAGAAGGTGTAAATAAGACGATTAGCTACACGGTGAAAGACCTTACGCGTCCTAACAACGAAACGAATGGCAAATCATACTATCGTCAGATTGCGGTTAAGTTGCCCAAATCATACGGCACAAAGTTGATGCAAGCTTATTATAATAATAAGGCCGACTTCGCCAATTCCGCTACATTTATACGCAACGTGTGTGCAGGTTTTAGCTTCAAAAATGCAGGAGGAAAGGACGTTATGGTTAAAACGGCCATGATTGGTATGAACGTTTATTTCCGTTATCATAGCAAGACGGAGGCGGGTAACGATACTATTATTGATGGTGCGCAACGTTTTGGTGCAACAGAAGAGGTGTTGCAGACGACACACATTAATAATAACTATCCAGGCAGCCTTTCGTTAAGCGAATTGCAACAAAAGCCTTGCACCTATGTAAAGTCGCCGGCAAGTTTCTTTACTGAAATGACCTTGCCAGTAGACCAAGTAGTTGACGGTAAAGATTTGAATGGTGCTCACTATAATGATAGTATCAGCATGGCGCAAGTGATTATTCGTCGCAAAACGGTGACAGAAGACGAAAAGTTTCAGCTTTTGCCCGTTCCTGACCAATTGTTGTTGGTTCGCAAAAGCGATTGGGAAACGTTCTTCGAACAAAATCGTATGCCTGATAGCAAAACTACTTATTTAAGTAGTATGAGTACTGATACCAAGAACTATTATGCTTATTCAAATATAGCTCCATTGATAGCTTATATAAAGGCTGAGCGTGACAAGAAGGCTGGGGTGGTGCAAGGCGAAAGCAATGCAAGCCGTCGTGCAAGGTATGCAGCACTTGAAGCCTCTGATCCTACTTACGCTGCCGATTGGAATAAGGTTTACCTCATACCAGTAGATGCGGTCTACACAAAGCAAACAAGTACTACTGGTGCGACAACTTCTGTGCTTCGCAGTGTGAAAAATCAATTGGGCTTAACTTCTGTGCAGTTGGAAGGTGGAAAGGATAATCCACTTCAGATGCAGGTGATTTATAGCCGTTATAATAAATAAAGTAAACCATATTAGAATGTGCATGAGTGTGTAGGTAAAAAGGCTGAAGCACTTAGGCACATTCTTTTTTTAAAGGCTGTTTCTATAAATAGCCAGTATCCTGTTTTGAGGTTATAAGGCTATAAAGTTAGTTTAGTTGATTGTCAACGTGATGTAACTTTATAACCTTATAACCTTCAAACTGAAAAACGAATTGTTTGAACATCTTATAAACGAGTTATCTTGAAAGTAATGCTATTTGCAGCGGGGTTAGGCACCCGCTTGCGTCCTTTGACCGATACAATGCCCAAGGCTATGGTGCCAGTGAACGGGCGTCCGTTGATTGATATTGTGCTTCGTCACCTTATTCAGCAGGGTGCTACAGAGGTAGTCGTCAATGTACACCATTTTGCAGAACAAATCATTAACTATGTGAAGCAAAATGAGTGGCCTATTCCTGTCCGTATATCAGACGAGTCGGCAGAATTGTTGAATACAGGGGGTGGCTTGTATTACGCAGCCTCACAGTTTACGGCTGATGATGCTCCCATTCTAATTCATAACGTTGACATTCTGAGTAATGCCAATTTGTTGGACTTCTATCAGCAAAACGGAAAAGCTGATGCGACACTTATGGTGAGTCAACGTGAAACGCAGCGCTATTTGCTCTTTGATGATGATATGCGACTGCGAGGTTGGACCAATATAGCTACAGGTGAGGTGCGTAGCCCTTATCGTGATTTACAGGTAGATAAGTTACACCGTTATGCATTTTCGGGCATTCACTTATTCTCGCCTCGCCTTTTTGAGTTAATGAAGGATTGGCCAAAGGCATTTCCAATCATGGACTTTTATTTAAAGGTGTGTGCTGAGGCTGATATTCGTGGTTGTGTGCAATCCAACTTACGATTGCTTGATGTGGGTAAACTTAACACTTTGCACGAAGCCGAATATTTTGTAACTGAATTAGGATTATAAAGATGGGAAGAAATAAATTTTCGCAATCAGAGGTCAATGCTATTCGTCGCCTATTGGCATTAAAGAATAAGGCGAATCGATTTGGACAAAAACAAATTCGTCATGAGTTGCGCACGGAGTATGAGTTTAATATCTCCGACTTTAATGAGCCAGGTAAGGCTTTTGGTCCAGAGGAATTAGATGCAGCTTTACAGCGTCGAGCCATTATAATTTTAGACGATGCAACCATTGCCGATATGAAGGCAAAGCGTGCACGTGATCGTGAGCGTGATGCAGCAGCACAGGCTGAAGCAGCTCCAATCAGTGAAGGTTCAGACTGGCAAGAAGCGATGAAGCAATGGCAAGCTTGGGAGGAGAGTACAAAATAATAAACTGCAATTTATCGGCCTAACGAGAATGAACATTAACGAAAAAATTAATGGAATAATTAATGTTCAATTAAT
>UQHJ01000072.1 GCA_900540885.1 uncultured Prevotella sp. | reverse complement strand
TCGATACCCCAAGTTGGCAATACTTGTATTCGTGGTATTCATGTATTTGCAAGTCAAGGCATCGAGCCTTGACTTGCAAATGCCGACGCGGGGACGCGTCGCCCCCAAGTTAGCTTGCGTTCAAGACATTAGGCCGTGCGTGCCAGAATTAGGCTGCACCTCAGCAATACAAAATAAAAAAATACATTTTTTCATTTTGTATTGCGTTCGGTTTGCACTATCTTTGCACACTGAAAGTAAAAGTGTGCTTAAAAGAATCGAAAAAGTAAAAAGACAGAAAGGACAATGTCTATATCAAAAACACGACAAACATTACTTGAAGTAGCACGTGGGCTATTTGCTCATAAAGGACTGAAAGCAACAACAATGAACGATATAGCTGCAGCCTCTGGTCGCGGCCGCCGTACGTTGTACACCTACTTTAAAAATAAAGAGGAAATCTATTATGCCGTGATTGAAGAGGAACTGGAACGCCTTTCTGAGAAACTCGATGAAGTAGCGGCAATGGAAGTCGAACCCGAAGAAAAGGTGTTCGCCATGATTTATGCTCACTTGAGCATCATTCGCGAGATTGTAGCTCGCAATGGTAGCCTTCGTGCTGAGTTTTTCCGCAATATTTGGAAGGTCGAAATGGTGCGCAAAGCTTTCGACGTAGAGGAGTGCCGCATTCTTAAGCAGGTGCTGCAAGAAGGATTTGAAAAGGGGCGTTTTCGCATTGACAATGTCGAACTCATGGCCGAAATCATTCATTATTCTATAAAAGGACTTGAAGTGCCTTACATCTACGATCGATTGGGCGAAGGCTTAACAGAAGAAGAGACCTACCCCATCGTAAAAGGCATCTTGACACGCGTACTTAACATGCCTCCAGCAGTAAAGTAAGAATAATACATATATATATAATAACATGGGATTATTAACAGGTAAAACAGCCTTAATCACGGGTGCTGCTCGTGGTATTGGTAAGGCTATTGCATTAAAGTTTGCCGAAGAAGGCGCTAACATCGCTTTCACCGACTTAAAGATTGACGAAAATGGCGAGGCTACTCGTCAAGAAATTGAAGCCAAGGGCGTAAAGTGCTTGGCATATGCTTCAAACGCAGCTAACTTTGAAGACACTGCAGAAGTTGTAAAGAAGGTGCACGAGGACTTTGGTTCAATCGACATTTTGGTTAACAACGCAGGTATCACAAAGGACGGTCTTATGCTCCGCATGAGCGAAGCTCAATGGGACGCTGTAATCGCAGTTAACTTGAAGTCTGCCTTCAACTTTATCCACGCTTGTACTCCTATCATGATGCGTCAACGCAAAGGTTCAATCATCAACATGGCTTCTGTTGTAGGCGTACACGGTAATGCAGGTCAGGCCAACTACGCAGCTTCAAAGGCTGGCTTGATAGCTTTGGCTAAGAGCATTGCTCAAGAGATGGGTAGCCGTGGTATTCGTGCCAACGCTATTGCTCCGGGCTTCATCGAAACAGCTATGACAGCTCAGTTGAGCGATGAAGTACGCAAGGAATGGATGAAGGTTATTCCCCTTCGTCGTGGCGGTCAGCCAGAGGACATTGCCAATGTGGCTACTTTCCTCGCTTCTGACATGTCAAGCTACATCAGTGGCCAAGTTATTCAGGTTGATGGTGGTATGAATATGTAATCCCCCTTCTTCCTCCTATCAATTAAATTTTGAGGTTATTCAATTAGTTTGGGAAAGCTAAATGAATAACCTCAAAATGTTTAGGGAGGTTCTGAAAATTCTAAAATCAGAATTTTTAGCCCCCCACTTAATCTTAGTAATCCCAAAGTATGACCATTCTTTACGAAGACAATCATATCATTATTGTCAACAAAGCTCCAGGTGAAATCGTGCAAGGCGACAAGACAGGCGACCGCACTTTAGCCGACGATGTAAAGGCATACATCAAAGAAAAGTATAACAAACCTGGTGAAGTATTCTTAGGTACGGTTCATCGCTTAGATCGCCCAGTAAGTGGAATAGTAGTATTTGCACGTACCAGTAAAGCCTTGGCCCGACTAAATGAGATGTTTCGCGTAGGCGGTAAAATACGTAAAACATATCATGCCATCGTTTGTGCAGCCCCCGCTCAGCCTCAAGGTGAACTCACTCATTGGCTCACGCGTAATGAGAAGCAAAACAAAGCCTATGCCCACCCACGTGAGGTGCCTGGTAGTAAAAAGGCAGTGCTTGACTATCGCCTTATTGCTTCGTCAGACCGTTATTTCTTGCTTGAAGTCAATCTACACACAGGGCGTCATCATCAAATCCGTTGTCAACTATCAGCCATGCACTGCGTTATCAAGGGTGACTTAAAATATGGTGCACCACGCTCCAACCCTGATGGCTCCATTTGCTTGCATGCACGCCACATAGAGTTTGAACACCCCGTTAGTCACAAGCTCATTTCAGTTGATGCCCCTTATCCCGAATCGAACAAGCTTTGGGGCATGTTTTAGATTGCCTAATTGGGGGGCGGGTTACAAACCCGCCCCCCAATTAGGCTGATAAATTGCAGTTTATTTAAATGTTATACAAAAAGCGCATCTCAATGCTACATTGCAATGAGATGCGCTTTATTTATTTAATGCGTTTTGTTACGCATAGAAGTGATTACTCTTGAGGGAGAGACCAGTCTTCCTTCGTCTTACGAATGTAAGAAGCGTAGCGACGCTGAGCAGCGCGCTTCGTTTCGTCGTAAAGCTCTTGAGCCTGTTCGGGCAATGCCTTCTTCAATGAGAGGAAGCGAACTTCGTGGTCGAGGTAGTCTTGGAACATATCCCAATCCGGCTCCTTAGAGTCGAGTGTGAAGGGGTTCTTGCCTTGGTCAGCGAGTTCGGGGTTGAAACGCCACAAGTGCCAGTAACCACAAGCTACGGCACGAGCCTCTTCAGCTTGGCTACGACCCATACCGCCCTTAATCTTCAAACCGTGGTTGATACAAGGAGCATAAGCGATGATGAGTGAAGGACCGTGGTAAGCCTCAGCTTCCTTCATAGCCTTCAAGCACTGAGCTTGGTCAGCACCCATAGCTACTTGAGCTACGTAGATGTAACCGTATGTAGTCTGCATCAAACCGAGGTCCTTCTTTGTTACGCGCTTACCTGCAGCAGCGAACTGTGCGATAGCACCGACAGGAGTAGCCTTTGAAGCCTGACCACCTGTGTTAGAGTAAACCTCTGTATCGAGTACGAGAATGTTAACGTCTTCACCGCTAGCGAGTACGTGATCAAGACCACCGTAGCCGATGTCGTAAGAAGCACCGTCACCACCGATGATCCACTGGCTACGCTTCGTGAGGAAGTGGCTCAACTCAGCGAGTTGCTTGCAAGTTTCGCAACCCTTCTCAGCACCAGCCTTAATCATAGGTTCGAGCTTCTCAGCGGCTGCGCGGCTTGCTACTGCATCGTCTTGTCCATCGATCCATTCCTGAGCAGCTGCCTTGTATTCTGCAGGAGCTTCTTCGGTAGCGATAACGTCTTGCAACAACTTCTGAATGCGTGCACGCATCTTCTTGTTAGCAAGGATCATACCCATACCAAACTCGCAGAAGTCTTCGAACAATGAGTTAGCCCATGCAGGACCTTGACCCTTTTCGTTCGTAGTATAAGGAGTTGAGGGGATAGAACCAGAATAGATTGAAGAACAACCTGTAGCGTTAGCTATCATCTGACGATCACCAAAGAGTTGGCTAACGAGCTTAACGTAAGGAGTCTCACCACAACCAGAGCAAGCGCCTGAGAACTCAAACAACGGAGTTGCGAACTGAGAGTTCTTGGGGTTGAGTTTCACGTCAACCAAGTGTTGCTTGCTAGTCACCTTAGTAGCGCAGTAAGTCCAGTTGTCAGCTTCAGCCTCTTGACCTGCGAGGGGTACCATTTCGAGTGCCTTGTTACCCTTCAAGCCAGGACATACGTCAACACAGTTGCCGCAACCGAGGCAGTCCATAACGTCAACTTGCTGTACGAAGTGCATACCCTTCATAGCAGCAGGTGCCTTCATCTCGATAGTCTCACCCTTGAAGCCAGCGAGTTCGTCGTCAGTGAGTACGAACGGACGGATAGCAGCGTGAGGACATACGAAGTCACACTTGTTACACTGAATACAGTTCTCCTTGTGCCATACAGGAACGAAAGCAGCTACGCCACGCTTCTCGTAAGCGGCAGTGCCTTGTTGCCAAGTACCGTCTTCTGTTACCTTGAAGGCACTAACGGGAAGGAGGTCACCATTCTGTGCGTTGATAGGACGTACCATGTCAGAGATGAAAGCGGGTTCATCACGTACAATCTTCTCGTCCTCGGGGAGTGTAGCCCATGCAGGATCAACGGCGAGTTGCTTGTATTCACCACCACGGTCAACGGCCTGGTAGTTCTTATCAACGATATCTTGACCCTTCTTGCTGTATGACTTAACGATGAACTTCTTCATCTGCTCTACGGCCAAATCAACAGGGATAACACCTGTGATGCGGAAGAAGGCTGACTGGAGAATGGTGTTGGTACGGTTGCCAAGGCCAATCTCTTGAGCGATCTTAGTAGCGTTGATGTAGTAAACGGTGATGTTGTGTTCAGCGAAGTAGCGCTTTACGTTGTTGGGCAAGTTCTTAGCCAACTCATCACCTTCCCAAATGGTGTTCAACAAGAAAGTACCATTATCGCGAAGACCACGGAGCACGTCATACATGTGGAGATAAGCCTGTACGTGGCATGCTACGAAGTTAGGAGTCTTAATCTGGTAAGTTGAGCGAATGGGGTGATCGCCGAAGCGGAGGTGAGAGCAAGTGAAACCACCTGACTTCTTAGAGTCGTAAGAGAAGTATGCTTGGCAATACTTATCCGTGTTGTCACCAATGATCTTGATAGAGTTCTTATTAGCACCTACAGTACCGTCAGCACCGAGGCCATAGAACTTAGCTTCGAAGATACCTTCTCCACCGAGTGCCATTTCCTTCTCTAAGGGAAGAGAGTGGAAGGTAACGTCGTCGACGATACCGAGTGTGAAGTGATCCTTAGGTTCGGGCAATGCGAGGTTGTCGTACACTGAGATAATCATTGTAGGCGTAGTATCGCAAGAGCCTAAGCCGTAGCGGCCGCCCACGATGAGGGGACGATCTTCAACGTCGTAGAAGGCATCCTTAACGTCAAGGTAAAGAGGTTCACCATTAGCACCAGGTTCCTTTGTACGGTCGAGTACGGCAATCTTCTTACAAGTCTTGGGCACTGCAGCGAGCAAGTGCTTAACAGAGAAGGGACGATAGAGGTGAACGCTTACCATACCTACCTTCTCGCCCTTAGCGTTGAGGTAGTCGATAGCTTCGCGAGCAGCCTCGGTTACAGAACCCATGCAGATGATTACGCGCTCGGCATCATCAGCACCATAGTAGCTGAAGAGCTTGTATTCACGACCTGTAATCTTGCTGATTTCGGCCATATATTTCTCAACGACTGCGGGTACTGAGTCGTAGTAAGGATTGCATACTTCGCGGTGAGCGAAGAAAGTTTCGGGGTTTTCAGCCATACCACGAGCTACGGGGTGCTCAGGAGTGAGGGCACGGCTACGGAACTCTGCTACCTTATCCATAGGAACGAGCGGACGAATGTCCTCTTGATCCATTACTTCGATCTTCTGATACTCGTGTGAGGTACGGAAGCCGTCGAAGAAGTTGATGAAAGGTACGCGAGTCTCGAGGGCTGTGAGGTGAGCTACGGCAGAGAGGTCCATAACTTCCTGTACAGAGCCTTCGCACAACATAGCGAAACCTGTTTGGCGGCAAGCCATTACGTCAGAGTGGTCGCCGAAGATACAGAGAGAGTGAGAAGCTAAAGTACGAGCTGATACGTGGAATACGCAGGGGAGCAATTCACCTGCAATCTTATACATATTAGGTATCATCAGGAGCAAGCCCTGAGATGCTGTAAAGGTAGTGGTGAGCGCACCAGCTTGCAAAGAGCCGTGTACTGCACCAGCAGCACCACCTTCACTTTGCATTTCTTGCACTTTTACTGTATCACCGAAGAGGTTGATACGTCCTTGTGCAGACCATTCGTCAACGTGCTCAGCCATAGGTGATGACGGAGTGATGGGGTAGATGGCAGCAACCTCAGAAAACATGTACGCAATGTGCGCAGCAGCTTGGTTACCGTCACAAGTAATAAACTTCTTGTTTGCCATAATTGTAATTTTGCCTTGCAAAATTACAATAATGTGCAAATGTGAGAATGTGCAAATGTGCAAATGAATTAATGCTTTAATAGCTCAATTGCGAATGTGCAAATGAATTAATGCACAAACATTCTCATGTTACACTTATTGTAATTTTACAATGTCAATATATTAAATAGAAATTGTTATGTTTACTTTTATTCAAAAAGGAGCGTTCGTCCGCATGTGCGTAGTGTGAATTATCTTTCCTATAACACGAATAATCGCTTCAAGTTGCTCTTCAAATACTACATCATATTCATAGCCTTCGGAAAATTTGCAAATCTTCAGCCAATATTCGGTTTCATGTGCTTCCTTTTGCGCAATCTTCATCTTATGAATGAAATCTGATGCACTTTCACTACTTTGTGCTTCAGCAACATTCGCTCCTATTGACGTTGCACTGCGACTTAGCTGATTGGCTATAGAGTATCGATGTAGAGCTGTCAACTTATCACAATAGCGTTGTATTAAAATTCCGAACTCAAACGATAAGTCTACTATTACATTACCCGTTCTACGTACAATCGCCATATTTTTACATCAAAAGGATTTAACAGACAATGATTATTTGCATTTAATGTATTACGCAACAAATTCCGTTCTATTAAAGCATCAAATCATTCTCACATTTGCACATTCACACATTTGCACATTCTCTCTGGCTATTTGGCTTTTTGTATTGACGCGCTGCGTCAATACAAAAAGCCAAATAGCCAGAGAGGAATTTCGTTCTCCCTACCTACGTCTGTATTATATTTGACGTAGATAGTATCGGCAGTTGTGCGAACACGACGAGATTTGTCGCACACACAGATGTTGGTCGTATTGTTGATGCGGAACATACCTAAGCGCTTGCCTTTATTAACTGTATGGTGACGCCATAGGCAGTTGACAAAGTACGTTTCCATAATCGTTTGCTCCGTCATGCAGTTTTCATAAAGTGCATACATCAAGTTGGCATCGTGTAGGTAGATAGCAGCCGGCTTCTTGGGGAATGTTTCGCCCTCATGGTGTACCATATTAATAAGGCGTGTCTCCTCCAAGTATTTCAGGTAGTTCATCACTGTAGCACGTGACGTACCAATCTCTTGCGCCAACTTACTTACGTTGGGTGATGAAGGGTCGCCAATGGCCAAGAGGTAAAGCAACTTCTTGATGCGTGAGAGGTACTTTAGCTCTATCTGCTTGTTGAGTAAAAGGTCTACCTCTATCATATTATTCATCGCCTTGAGCAAGGCTTCGATGAAGTTATGATTTTCAAGGAAGAAGGGGTAATAGCCGTGTTGCAGATAATCTTGGAAGTAGTGCCAAGGCTGCACTTTCGGCAGTATCGTCTTCAAGATTTGGTCGTGGTCGGCCAAAAGTTGGTCGAACGTATAAGCATCAAACTCTTGGTTGGTTTGCAAATTGATGTATTCGCGGAACGAAAAGCCATGGAGTACGTACACACGACTAATAGAAGCCAACTCTGAAGTGTCCTCTTCCTCATCAGCATTTACCGAAGTTGTAGTATAGACTATGCGGAGGTAGGGGTATTTATGATAACACTCACACAATTGTTCACGCCACTCTGGGAGTTTAAAGGCTTGGTCGATGAGCAATACTTGTCCGCCCTCGGCCATGAAGCGCCCAGCAAAGTCGACAATACCATGTGCTTGAAAGTAAAAGCTATTGAGATTGATGTATAGGCACTGATGAAGGCGTACGTCAAAGTTCTCTTTGGCGTACTGCAGAAGGAAGGAGGTGCGTCCCACACCTCGCGGTCCCTTGATGCCAATCATGCGGTAGCTCCAATCGATAGTGTCCATCAACGAGCGACGCACGGGAGCATTGAAGTGCTCCATTAAGTATGCGTGTGACTTGAAAAACGTCTCCATTTGTAATTTGGTTTCTGTAAATTCAAGGCAAAGGTACAAAGTTGTATCGAAACTTGCAAAGCTTACTTTGCATTTTTTTGAACAACAAATTCGTTGAAGGAAAATGAATAAACATCAACAAATCATTAACGAAATAAAACTAATGAAATAATTAATGACAACTACATGATAATTAATGAAAAAATTAACGAAATAATTAATGGATAATTACATGATAATTAATGTTTAAAACAAAGCGCGAAGCGCGCCTAAACTTAAACGTTAACCATTTATGTTACGCGCTTCGCGCTTTGTTTTAAACATTAATTATCATGTAATTATCCATTAATTATTTCATTAATTTTCTCGTTAATTATTTCGTTAATTTTTCTTCGTTAATGTTCATTCTTGTCGCTTTACTGTTTCCGCTCGATTTCGTTCAGTTCCTCCATCTTCTTCATTTCGAGGAACTCGTAAATGCCACAGAGGTGTTCACGTACGCGTCCTCCTCCAAATTCATAGACGCGGCTCACTAAGCCGTCAAGGAAGTCGCGGTCGTGGCTTACGCAGATGAGCGTACCATCAAAGTCGTTGAGAGCTTGTTTTAGTACGTCTTTGGTCTTGAGGTCAAGGTGGTTGGTCGGTTCGTCCAATATCAAGAGGTTGACAGGTTCGAGCAACAGTTTGAGCAAGGCCAAACGCGTACGTTCACCGCCTGAGAGCACCTTTACCTTCTTCGTGCTGGCTTCACCGCCAAACATAAAGGCACCCAACAGGTCACGTATCTTATTGCGCACCTCGCCCTTTGCTACGTCGTCAATCGTTTGAAATACAGTCAATTCACCATCCAAGAGCGAAGCTTGATTTTGTGCAAAGTAACCTATCTGTACGTTGTGTCCCAAGGTGAGAGTGCCCTCATGTTCGAGTTGTCCCATGATACACTTTACCATGGTCGACTTACCCTCACCGTTACGTCCGACGAAGGCCACCTTATCGCCACGCTTAATGGTGAAGGTGGCATCCTTAAATATCTGTTTACCGTCAAAGGCCTTGCCTACGCCATCAGCCGTGACGGGATACTGTCCACTGCGCGGAGCGGGCGGAAACTTAAGGCGAAGAGCAGAGGTATCCATTTCGTCCACTTCAATCAGTTCTAGCTTTTCGAGCATCTTTACGCGGCTTTGCACTTGGAAGGTCTTTGAGTACGTTCCCTTAAAGCGTTCGATAAAGTCCTTGGTCTCTTGTATCATCTTTTGTTGCTCCTCGTACTGCTTCATTTGTTGTTCACGGCGTTCAGCACGCAGTTGTAGGTAGTGCGAGTAGTTTACTTTATAGTCATAGATGCGTCCCATTGTCACTTCAATGGTGCGTGTCGTGATATTATCCACAAACTTACGGTCGTGACTAATAACGACTACCGCCTTCCCATTAGAGATAAGGAAGTTTTCGAGCCAACCAATTGATTCAATGTCGAGGTGGTTGGTAGGCTCATCGAGCAAGAGTACGTCAGGATTTTGCAACAACATCTTGGCCAGTTCGATGCGCATACGCCAACCGCCCGAGAACTCACTGGTCTGGCGATTGAAGTCGGAGCGTTCGAAGCCCAAGCCAAGTAGTGTCTTTTCAACGTCTTCTTCGAAGTGGGTCATGTCGATAGCATAGAACTTTTCGCCGAGTGTAGCTACCTCTTCAATCAAAGCCATGTATTCATCGCTTTCATAATCCGTGCGCTCGGCCAACTGCTTATTCAAGTCATCAAGGTGTGCCTGCATCTCGTGCAAATGGGCAAAGGCTTGACTCGTTTCTTCAAACACGGTGCGGCCGTCTTCTGTCATGAGGTGCTGTGGCAGGTAAGCGATCACAGTATCCTTAGGGGCCGATACTGCACCACGGCTTGGCTTGCGCACGCCAGCTAAGATTTTTAGCAAGGTGCTCTTTCCCGCACCATTTTTGCCCATTAGGGCTATGCGGTCGTTATCGTTAATTACGAATGAAACATCACTAAAGAGGGTGGTGCCGCCAAATTCTACGGCAAGTCCATCGACTGATACCATTTATATAAAGAAGTTTTGTATGTTTGAAAAGAATTAATAAAGTGTGTGTTATGTATGTTCTCGCGCTAAGCGACTATAAGCAAACTGAAGTTTCGGATTCAGCCCGCCCTTGTTAAATCCGAAACTTCAGTAAGCAAATATTCAAAGCAAGCTTGCTTCCGACGCGAGGACGCGTCGCCCCCAGGTTAGCTTGCGTTCTTATTTCACTTCTACGTAGCTGGCTAAGCGTTTTGCCTTGTCGCGCACAGCGTCAAGGTCGGCATCAAGAGGAGCGTTGCAAACGACCACTCCCATGCGACGATTCTTGCGTGTGGTAGGTTTGCCAAAGATGCGAATGTCGGCGTCTTCTTCACACGTCTTTTCAATACCTTCGTATTGAGGTTGCTCGTTGCTTTCGATGGGAGAAAGGATAACGGCACTTGCTCCGATGCGCATTTGCTTAACGCATGGAATGGGTAAACCCAATACTGCACGCAAGTGCAATTCGAATTCATTAAAGTTTTGCGTTCCTGCCAACGTTACCATACCCGTGTCGTGTGGACGTGGTGAGAGTTCAGAGAAGTAAACACCGTCTTTGTGGCTTAGGAAGAACTCGACGCCCCAAATGCCAGCCCCCGTAAGTGCATGTGTCACTTTGTCGGCCATGCGTTGCGCCTCGGCCAAGTGTTCGGGAGCAATGTGAGCGGGTTGGAAACTTTCACGATAGTCACCACCCTTTTGTACGTGGCCAATGGGGGGACAGAAGAGCGTGGGACCATTCTTTTGGGTAACAGTGAGCAAAGTAATTTCGCTATCAAAGTGGATAAACTCTTCGATGATTACTTCGTGAATGTCGCCACGACTGCCGCCCATAGCATATTCCCAAGCATGTTGTAAGTCGTCAGCCGTCTTTACCAACGATTGCCCCTTGCCTGATGACGACATCAAAGGCTTTACAACGCAAGGGAAGCCAATCTCCTTTGAATGATTTACCAACTCGTCGTAAGACTTAGCATAGAAGTATTTAGCCGTCTTTAGGCCTAACTCTTTGGCCGCTAAGTCACGAATGGCCTTGCGATTCATTGTAATGTTTACGGCACGAGCTGAGGGGACAACTTGGATGCCCTCTTGCTCAAACTCATAGAGGCGTTCGGTACGAATTGCTTCAATTTCAGGCACAATAAGATCGGGGTGGTGCTTTTCTACAACACGTTCGAGGGCCTCACCATCAAGCATTGAAAAAACTTCATATTCGTCTGCTACCTGCATAGCTGGAGCACCAGCATAAGCATCACAAGCAATGACATGTTGCCCTAAGCGTTGAGCAGCAATAGTAAACTCTTTGCCCAGTTCGCCTGAACCGAGAAGCAAAATCTTTTTCATCGTAAAAAAATATTGTGGAAATAGTATAGGGCAAAGTTACGCTTTTTTACTACAATCTGAAAGGCAGAACCCAAAAAGTTAGCACTCTGATGGGGCATGTGGGAAAAATTGTCTTAAAAACAAAATAAACTCTTCGACAGATTGCAGTTCATCGTCCTCTACAAAATCCTCTACAAAATGTTTCAGAATGCCCTAAATAGGCATTTGCGCTTACGTATATTTTACCTTTGATGTTTTCATGTTTCATGTTTCATTTTTATGTTTCAACTTATTGATTTTCAACGCATTCAAGAGATGAAACATACGATTTTTATGTTTCATTTTTAGTTTCAATGTTTCACTTCAAAAAAACACTGTGGGAGCGATTCAAAAACACTGTGGGAGAGATTTAAAAACACTGAGGGAGCGATTTAAAAACACTGAGGGAGCGATGAAACGCTCCCTCAGTGTTTTAAAAAATGGAACATGATACTTAAAATGAAATTAAGATGAGAATTTTCAATCACATGCCCACGAGATAAAAAAGGAATCACAGCAAAACATAAATCAAGCC
>UQHJ01000071.1 GCA_900540885.1 uncultured Prevotella sp. | reverse complement strand
GATAATTAATGAAAGAATTAATGGATAATTAATGAAAGAATTAATGGATAATTAATGAAAGAATTAATGGATAATTAATGAAAGAATTAATGGATAATTAATGATAATTAATGTTCACCCCAGAGCGCGAAGCGCGACCTTAACGTCCACCGTGTTAAAGTATTATACGTTCACATGTCAAGCAATTTAATTGGTGTTTTCGATTCAGGTTACGGCGGACTAACTATCCTCCGTCAAATACGTCAACTCCTGCCTCAATACGATTACCTGTACTTAGGCGATAATGCGCGCGCCCCCTACGGTTCGCACTCCTTCGACATCATCTATCGTTACACCCTTCAAGCCGTCGAAGAACTTTTCCAGCGTGGCTGCCGCCTTGTCATCTTGGCGTGCAATACCGCCTCTGCCAAGGCCCTACGCACCATTCAGCAGTGCGACCTACCACGGTTGGGTGAGGAGCACCGCGTACTGGGCGTGATACGTCCCACCGTCGAGGCCGTAGGCCCCTTGAGTCACACCCGCCATATTGGCCTATTGGGCACACAGGGCACAGTCAACTCGCAGTCGTACGACTTAGAGCTACACAAACTCTATCCCGACGTGACGGTCACTTCATTGGCCTGCCCCATGTGGGTGCCATTGGTCGAAAACTTTGAATACGACTCTCCTGGTGCCGACTACTTCGTGAAGAAGCGCATCGACGGCATCATGCGTCTCGACCCTCAGATCGACACACTCATTCTCGGTTGTACGCACTACCCCTTGTTGATGAACAAAATCGTCAAATACGTGCCAGCTGGCGTGCGCATCGTGCCTCAGGGCGAATACGTAGCTGCCTCCTTGCGTAACTACCTCCAACGCCACACCGATATGCAATCCGCCCTCAGCCAACACGGCACGTGTCACTACCTCACTACCGAAAGCAGTGAGAAGTTCAACCTCAGTGCGGCTATGTTTATGCACGAACACGTTGAGAGTGAAAGCATCACGCTTGAGGGATAGGACACAAAAAGTAACTAATTGGGGGGCGGGTTTGTAACCCGCGGCAGCAGAATATTGTAAATATTTGCTTCCGACGCGAGGACGCGTCGCCCCCAGGTTAGCTTGCGTTCGAGACACCGACGAATTGCAGTTTACCCACACGACTTATTATAGAGATTTTTTATAATCAAGGCAACAAAACCATTCATTTACTTCTCACTTTGTAAAACAAACCGTACCTTTGTTTTACAAACTGTAAATAATAAAAACAACTTTTATGAAAAACCTTTACATGCTCATGGCCACTGCCTTGTTGGCCACGGCAGCTACGGCTGCTACTCCTGTGCGCAAGACCGTTCATCGCGTTGCGCCTAAAGTTACAACCCCTGCTACACGTTCCCTCTATAAAGCTCATGCCTTATCGAGTGACAACGTCTACACACCCACGGTCGACACGCTCATTAGCAACCAACCTGCGGGTACGCTCCACGCTAACCAATACCGCTCTGGCGTAAGCTTTGTCAATAACATGGGCTATGTAGAAAAAGACATCGCACGCGACGGCATTGTAAGCCACGTAGTAGAAGCTGGAGACGGCAAGACGGTCTACATCTACAATCCGCTCTGCGCTTTCTCTACAAAAGCTTGGATTAAGGGTACACGCACCGTGGGCGACACGATTGAAGTGAAGCTTCCTCAATACCTCACGCATTACGATAATCCCGAAATGGGCGATGACTCTTTCCTCTTTAGAATGCGCCCCGTCAAGAACGATGACAATCAACTTACCTTTGTGCCCGATGACGACCAAACGGTTAAGTTTACGTGGCGCAACGACACGCTCGCCTTTGTCAATACTACAGCTGATAGCCGCATTCTCGGTATGGGTACTACGGCTGGCGAATGGGGCGGCTTCGGCGACTACGTATGGCAGCAGACTTCATTTGACGCTACGACTATTCAGCCTTCTTCTACCGAAGGGAAGCAAAAGTACGCAATGGAATACTTGGAGTCGGGTCAAGTGTACGGCCGCATAAAAGATGTTGTATTTGAAGGCGATAAGGTGTACATTCAGGGCATGGACCCCACACTGCCAGAGGCTTGGATTGTAGGTGAGATTAACGGCAAGGAAGCTGTATTTAAGGGGAACCAATACTTGGGCATCGACCCTAAGAGCGAAACGTTCCGTTTCTTCGAACCTGCTGCTGTCAACCGCGTTGAATTTGGCGAAGGCGAAGACGACTACTACCTTGAGGTTACGGGATTAGCTGACGAGATGACGCTTACCTACAATGCCGACACCAAATCGCTCTCATCGGAGGATGTCATGCTCATCAATCAAGGAAAGAATGCTTTAAACGCGCTTTATACTTACGAGGAACCTGACTTCTCTTTCTGGCAGGAGGAGGCTATCCAGCCAGAGGCTGTTACCGAACTTGCTTACGCGCCTTACGACGAATCGGTTGGCTACGGCGTCATCAGCTTCATTCCTTACGAATATGCTTATAATGAAGAGACGGAGGACTACGACCGTTTGCTCGACACGCGTAATATGTACTACAACATCTACATCGATGATCAGCTCTACGCCTTCACGCCCGACCAATACTTTGGTCTTGACAAGGTGATGACGGACATTCCTTTCGACTATTCTGACCAACTCGACTTCGTTATCTACGGGGGACAGTACAATATCATGACGCACTTTAAGAACGAGGTGAAGTACATCGGTGTACAGGTAGTCTACAACGTAGCTGGTCAGCAACTCAAGTCTGACATAGCCTACATCGGTGGCGACGGCAACGAAATTAACCCCGACGACGTTCAGGGCATCAATCAGACTACGGTCTCTCTCGACAAGGGCAACAACGTACTCTACGACCTCACTGGCCGCCGTGTCGTTCGTCCCGTCAAGGGTGGCATCTACATCAATGCCAACGGCAAGAAATTGGTGAAGTAATAGTCCTGATTGGGGGGCGGGTTTTTAACCCGCGGCAGCAGCAAATAATACTTACTTATTGCTAAACGCGGGTTAAAAACCCGCCCCCCAATCAAACCCGCCACCCAAAAACAAGGGAACAAAGTCACATTTTCAACTATAAAATCTAATACCATGTGCACACCAAAAAGCGTTACCCATGGAGACTTGCCACATTGGCACATGGGTAACGCTTTTGTTTTTATAACCTTCAGACTTGCCGATTGCCCGTAGAATCTCTAAGACCTTGTAAAGCCTTAGAAAGGCAATGGAATGAAATATTTAATGCTAATCCTACTAATGATACTCTTCGCAATCAATATTATAAAGAACGCGCTGAATTAGTAAATAACCTGCTCGACCAATCTCTTGGTAGTTGCATTCTTAAAGACGAATCCATACGACAGATAGTGGTTAATGCCATACATTATTTTGATAATAAACGCTATCACGTTTGCGATTATGTAATCATGCCTAATCATGTACACATGCTCATCGAAACATTTGAAAACATTCGTGTGCAAGATGTTTTACATAGTATTAAGCGCTTTTCTGCACAAGAAATTAACAAGCACCTTAACCATACAGGCGAAGTTTGGCAACGCGAATCATTCGACCGCTTCATACGCAACTCACAACATTACTGGAATGTATGGCAATATATTATGAATAATCCACGCAACCTTCCTTCATCTGAGTTCACATTGTATACCACTAGCCTCAATAATTTTAAATAATTACACTGGGGGGCGGTCCTAATTGGGGGGCGAGTCTGATTGGGGGGCGGGTTTTTAACCCGCGGCAGCAGCAAGTAAAACTCACTTATTGCTGAACGCGGGTTAAAAACCCGCCCCCCAATCAAACGCGCCCCCCAATGTGGATTTATTCCTCCGTCCAGTTCGCAGCGTCCCAGCCACGTTCATTTGAGCGGAATGTGCCGTCGTACGTATCGTCAGAGATAGTGATGTCACTGTTATCGCTACCGTCAGTGCTCAGTTTTGAACCTGTGAGCTTCGTGTCCTCCATAGCCAAACGAATGGCTGCAGCACGTGGCGCAATGTATTCTTTTTTCATGACTTATCGTTTAGTTTTTGTGTAGGATAGTTTTTAAACAAGCAACGCGCTCACTTAAAAACTATCCTATCGCAATTCAATTACTTTACAATCACCTTTTTGCCTTGCATAATGTAAAGGCCAGCGGGTAAGTTGTTAGTACCATGGTTGCTCACCTTAATGCCCTGCAAGTTATAAACAGCACCTGCGCTCTGAGCTTGTGCGCCATTCACTTGGTTAATGCCAGTTACCTCGCCACCGTCAAAGCAGATGCGAAGGCCATTAGCATTCATATTTTTTGTAGTGAAGTAAGCGCAAGTAGCAGGTAATGTGCTAGCAGCAGTGCCCAACATAATCTTCTGTACGTCACCCTCTGAAGCTACACCATACAAGCCTTGCATGCTCTTGCTTGCCTCGTAGTTACCTACGAAAGTGAAACCGTTGTGTTCAACTGATGTAGGCTGATATGAAGCTACGTTTGTAACGAAGTAGAGAGGTGCTTCTGTAGTACCAACCGTAGTCTCAGTGGGGAAGTATACCAAGTAAGGAACGTTAGCCTTTAACACACCATCAGCTACCTCATTGAAGGTCAAGCTTGAGCCATTTGAGCTAACAAACTCTTGTGCCTTAGCCTCAGCACTCAAGCTGCTCAAGTTATAGTCGAAAGGCATGCAGTAAGTGTTCCAACCAGCAGCAAATGTGCGGTTCATTACTACATTTGTCAAACCTGTTGCATTTGATACTTTGAGGGAGGTTGAAGGATTAATAGTAAGTTGAGGACCATAGGTTACGATTACGGTTTCTTTATCATTTCCTTCTTCCAAAGGAATCTTGATAGTTGCCGTCATTTGGTTGTCCTTGCTTACAGTAGCATTTACTGTTACGGGAACTTCTGATTGCAAACCCTCAATGTATACCATTTCAGGCTCACTATTTGAATATGTTACAGAACCATCAGCATTAGCAGTCTTTTTTAAAGACTTCACATAAATCATACCCATGTTTTCGCCATTAAAGACGAAATTTTCAAGAATGAATCCATATTGTTCTTTTTCCTTATGGGAAAGAAGATATATGGTATTTTGGCTGATGGGGAAATAATCATGATAATGAACAAGTAAACTATTTGTGTAGGCTTCTTGATTATAGACTTTCTTAAATTGGATTTCATAAACCTTTTCAGCACCATCACCAGCAGTAACAGTAATAACACAAGCTGCCGTCAAAGGATTATACGAAGTTGCAACTGATGCTCCTGCACCAGCAGCTTCAGCCTCAACACAGCCTTCCGTATATTCTACATCACTTGCATCTATCATTACCTTATCAGTATTATCTGCAGAATCATCGCCAACAAACGAAGTAGGAGTATTACCATTAATTGTAAGCTTTGATAGATACTTGTAATATACAAAAGACACATCATCAATGCTTAAAGATACACCTTTTGTTACATTACTAGAATTAAAGTAATCACTTGCTGCAAAAATAATATTCATCTTTGCAGGAGTCTGATTCTTATACTTTGAATCATACTTAAATTTGTAGACCTGTTCCGTCCACACATCTGTAGTATTCGTTATGTATTCTTCAAGCGATGCAATAAGTTTGGTAGGATTATCTGTAACCTCATCGCCTTGATAGTTAGATACATCCTTGTGCAATACCCATATATCGCGATCATCCATATCGTAAACAACACGATTATCTTTACCCGTAGCAGTCGCTTTTGTTTCCACAGGAACATTGGTTTGAGTCACAGTACCATTCCATATGTACGCTACAACTGTTGATTGAGTATTAGTTCCTGTATGAGAACGTTTATACCAAAAACGTAG
This sequence comes from uncultured Prevotella sp., assembly GCA_900540885.1. Classification (GTDB taxonomy): domain Bacteria; phylum Bacteroidota; class Bacteroidia; order Bacteroidales; family Bacteroidaceae; genus Alloprevotella. Next base: position 6,350 of record UQHJ01000071.1, on the reverse strand, counting down.
GGCATCTGGCTTATACTTAAACTTTATACCACCAAATGTACCTCCATCTTTATATTGAGCATTTGACGCACCTCTAGCTGTATTCCACGTTGTTCCTAAAGTAACATAACCCGGAGTCGCCTGTCCATATGTTTCACCATTGAAAACATGAACAGCTTTAGAGCTATTATGTCCCTCTATTTCATCACCTAATGATACAGCTCCCAAAAAGGTAGATCCCATTCCTGCCACATGAGATATTGTCCAACTTTCTGGATTTGAAAATTTTACATTATTGTATTTACCATTAGTAAATGGAACCTTTTTTTCCCAATCTCTTTCAAAATTCCCATTAGGAATCTGTTGCGCATTAGCAGTCAGAGCCGTTGCCAACAATAGTAAAGAATATAACTTTTTCATTACTTAATAACTTTCTTTCCGTTAATAACATACACACCCTTAGTAGCCTTGTTTACGCGAACACCACCGAGTGTATAAATAGCTGTTGCGTTAGTTGAAGGAGTTACCTTGACACCGTTAATGCCTGAGGTAACATTTTTCTCTTGGCCTACTACAACATTGATAATTTGACCAATTGACTCACTCATATCAATATCAATGTTTACATAAAGTGCCGTTGCAGTAAGTTTGCCTGTAAGAACGATAGGCACTTCACCCAACCCTGGGCCAATCCATTCGTCCTCGCCGTAATTAGAGTCTTTACCCGGCTGAATAACAATGTTTTGATTGGTTGAGATGTTGCTAATGCCATCTACCTTTTCCATCTTTACGCCCTTGAGGTCAACATTGCCAATAGGCATTGAAGATTCACCAGCAACAAGCATAAAGTTCTTTAATGAAAAGTCGCAAGTGCCGTCGCCATTGTCTACAACAGTAATGGCAGCTGGAATGCTGTCAGTACTTACATTGTCAATTGTCACCACCAGTTTTTCGTTGTAGTTAGTTTGCGTTTGCGCCATGCCGCAGAGGGCACAGAGCGAAAAGCAAAACGTAAGTAAAGTTTTCTTCATAAATTGTATAGTTGTTTTTGTTTTTTATCAAAAATCAAGATGCCCCAAAATTAGAAGCTTAGAACAAGTAGTTAAACCCTAATGTGCCGTAAATGGGGTAGAGCGCAAAAGTGACTGACTCGTAGTCGGAGGGGAATATGCTATTTAAGCCCCACGTCAGGTTGAGCGATACGCTGAGGTGTTTGTAGGCTTTAAACTCTCCCCCGACTTGGAGGCCCCACGCAAAGCGGCGAAGGTCTTTCGAGAAGTCGTAGTCGGCACTCGTCACCTCTGTGGCGGGACCAGCGGGATTGGGCTGACGAATGTAGCTTACATCGTCGTCGCTCTTGCTATAGGCCGAACCGGTAAAGTTGCCATTGATGAGGTAAGAGAAGTAAGGACCAGCTTGCACTTGCCAACGATCGTTGAAAGAATAGGTGGCAAGGATGGGGAAGGTCAAGTAGTTATTATTTACCTTCGTCTTAACATTGCCCCAATAAGCGCCTTCTATCTTACCCGAACCATCGGTGTTGTAGGCCACGAGGTGATAGTTCTTCACACGCGCATCGGTCTTCATGGCCTTATTCTCAAGACGAATACCAAGCATCGAGCCCCAGTGTTTGCCATACTTACGGTGTACCAAACCCTCAAGTTCTATATTAAGCATCGGGTGATAAGCATTAATCTGGCGTATCTCAGCAGGTAGGGGAATAGGTGACGTACCACCAATGTTAAATCCTGCGCCTAAGCGCACGTGCCAACCCTTCAAGGCGGCCTTAATCAAATTTGTATCTGTTTCCTTTGCGGGCTCCACTTCGCGCTGTGCCATGCCTTGCATGCCAACGCTCAGCAAGAGCGTAAGGAGTAGGAATATGCGTTTCATTTCTTTGTTGAACGATTAAAAAAGATCAGCGTGCGAACCTGTGTCGGTCATAAGGAGAATTAACTCTCCCTCAATCTCTTGCCATACAAGCAACCAATCGGCTTTGATGTGACATTCCCATGAACCTTCATAATTACCCGATAATTTATGAGGACGATAGCTTGCTGGTACTGTTCCTGTTTGCTCCAACAAGTTTAACACCTTTAGCATTTCATGTATTGGAAATCCTCGCTTTTCGCAACGTTTTAAGTCCTTCTTGAACTTTTTGGTAAAAGATAACTTATACATTGACTCCACATGATTTTAAAAGGTCATCAGCTGAATCAAAAGGACCATATACACGTCCGTGCTTAATGTCGTCCATAGCCTCTTCCATGCCTGACTTCTTTTTACGTCCTATCTTCCAACCGAACTTCTTAACCAAGTCCTTGAATAATTTAATATCTTCTGAAGGGAGGATAAGACGAAGTTCCTCCATATTGGGATTTAACGTTGTTGTACTCATATTTATATACTCAATAAACTTATTAAACTTATTAAACTCCCTCTCTACTCATACACCAATCTAAACTGACTAATGTCGAGTGTGGAGCCGACTGCCCCCTCGAAGTAAGCACCTTGACGGCTTGATGTAGCTACTACGGCTATGGCGTAACCTTTGAGCGCGAGGCGGTTGGGGTCGATAGCGGTGTGGCCGTTCTTAAACTTGAAGGGTTCACTGAAGTGAGTCCACTCAGTGGGTTCGCCCGGATTGTCGATGCGTGCCATCATCACGATGCGGTCGGAGGTCAACACGTCGTCACCATTCAAGGCTACAAAGTGGTTGGGATCGCATTCATATACGACGGCATAGATGTCGGCCGTATCGCAACGGTCAGGACATACTTTTTTGAATTTGTCGGTAAACGTTTCGCCTACCGAGTAACGATAATAACCTTCTAAACTTTTAGGGACCTTGGCCAATACTTGCAGACCGAAGGCAGTTGCCTCGCGCGGACGCTTCATGGCTATCTTACTGTCAAACGTGCCAATGAATAAGCTACCTGCGGCTATCGGCATCTTTACAATATCGCCAAACGAACCCGTGCGGCAGGTCTGTAGGCGCACGCAAGCGCCCAACGCATCATCGGTAAAGGGAGCAGTAGGGAAGGCCAGAGGGGTCTTTGCGATACCCACCATGACATAGCCACCATTACCTGACGCCCACCAGTTGAGGGGTTTGTCGGGTTCGCTCTCATCCTCTTTGGCTTCTACCTCGTTCCAGATGTAGTACTTATTATTGGCGTCGAGCTGGTAGTGGTCGAAGTTCATGGCTGCAAGGCCATTGAAGTATCCAAAGCTTACGATGTAGTCTTTCTGCCACTTGCCGTCTTGCGAGTGAGTTGTATAAGTTTGAGGAGTCTTGAAGTTACGTGTAATGCCGTTGCCATTGACCGTCTGTCCGTCGACTTCAGCAGTAATCGTAGCAGCGTCGGAAAGTAAGAAACGGGGATTAAGCGCCGTACGGTCAACACCTTTCTCAAGCGTAAAGTCGATAGTGCGCTTCTCTTGGTTCACCAATGGGTTACCAATCACCATGCCAGGGTGTTCGCCCAACCACGTAGGGTCAACGCCCTCGATGTCGCACTCTGCATTCAACTCTTCGTCTTGAATGCACGATTGCAGCGTAAAGAGAAGTACGGCTGCTTGTATAAATAACAGGAAACGTTTCATGCGTTTAGTAAATAGTGTAATCAAGTTACATTTAGTTTTGCACAATTTATCGAGTGCAAATTTACGAAAAATATTATCAACACTCGGTGTTTGTTGATTTTCAACGCTGAAAGTACCGGTAAAACCGGTATTTTACCGAAATCTAACGTTAAATCCATGAACAGTGAGTTCGAAAACATTAAAACATAAAAGGTTTTTGACGCGCTGAGCGCTTTGCTTTGAACATTAATTATCATTAATTGAACATTAATTATTCCATTAATTTTTTCGTTAATGCTTATTCGTATTAGACTTTCAAACTGCAATTTATCGGCCTAACGAGAATGAACATTAACGAATAATTAACGAAAAAATTAATGGAATAATTAATGTTCAATTAATGATAATTAATGTTCAAAACCAAGCGCGAAGCGCGCCTAAACTTAAACGTTAACCAAACGTTGCTCGCATCGTTTTGAACAGAATTTACCACGTAAATTATCGTTAATTATTTCATCAGTTTTTTTCGTTAAACTTTTTCGTTACCTTTGTCCATACAATTAATTAATGTATTCGCGTATGATTAAACGTTTCCTCTCTTTTGCGTTGGCCGCTACAATAGCCCTTGGCGTGAACGCTGTGCCAGCACGCCGTGTTCAACACGTCATAACCCAACCCGACGGCACCCGCCTTACGATTACCCTTCAGGGCGATGAACACTTCCACTACTTCACTACCACCGATGGTGTGCCCGTTATACGTACCGCTGACGGCGGTTTCCGTTACGCACAATTGCAAGGCACTACGCTAAAGGCTTCTACCCTCGTAGCACACGAGGCTACGCAGCGCACAAGCGACGAACTTTCGTTTATTAGCAGCTCAAACCTCAATGGCGAAACGTTGCGTTCATTACGCGCCATGCGCTTAGCCAACACGACCAAAAGCCAACCCCTCAAGCAGCGCGGCCGTCAACGTCTCTCGCGTGCTGCTTCGGCAACTGACGGCACGACGTCACAACAACCTGCCAATATCACGGGACAACACCGAGGATTGGTCGTTCTTGTTAACTTTAAGGATGAGAAGATGCAACCCGCTCACACGCGCCAAGCCTTTGACGACCAATTCAACCTCGTGGGGTATAATAAGAATGGCAACGCGGGCAGCGTACACGACTACTTTCTCGCACAGTCTTATGGACAGTTGGACGTGACATTCGACGTGGTTGGTCCCGTCACATTGTCAAAGAATATGGCCTCGTATGGCGGCAACGATAGCAATGGCGACGATAAGAACCCTGCGGGTATGGTGTATGAAGCAATCAAATTGGCCAAACAACAAAACCCCTCGCTCAACTTTAAGAACTACGACTGGAACAATGACGGCGAGGTGGACCAAGTGTACCTTATTTATGCGGGGTATGGTGAGTCTTCTGACGAAGACGGTTCACTCGCCAACACCATTTGGCCGCACGAATGGCAACTTTCTGCTGCGAATTATAAGCTCAGCTATGATGGCGTTACAATCGACACTTACGGCTGCTCGCCTGAACTCTTGGGCAATGCATCTTATCCTGTTCAGATGGACGGCATTGGTACGGCTTGCCATGAGTTTAGCCATTGCCTTGGACTGCCCGACCTTTACGACACATCAGGATCAAGCAATTCAGCCTTTGGCATGGACGCTTGGAGCCTTATGGACTACGGCTGCTACAGCGACGATGGTTACAAACCTACGGGGTACACCTCTTACGAACGTTGGATGAGCGGCTGGCTCACACCGAAGCGCCTCACGGAGGCCACTACAATTACTAACATGGCCGCACTGACTGAATCGCCTGAGGCTTATATTATATATAATGATAACTATCCCGACGAATACTATCTATTGGAGAATCGTCAACAAACTGGCTCGGACCTTATGATTGAGGGACACGGTCTTCTGGTACTTCACGTCGACTACGATGCGGACGCTTGGTTTAACAATGAAGTGAACAACGTGAAAAGCCACCAACGCTGCTCTATCATCGCAGCTGACAATAAACTGAGCTACGAAAACCTTTCGGGCGACCCCTTCCCTGGCACTTCACACAAGACGCAACTGACGGACTCTTCGCGCCCCGCTGCTTCGCTCTTCCACACGAATGCCGCAGGCACAAAAAAGATGAACAAGCCCTTGACTAACATCACGGAGTCTGCCACAGGCCTTATCTCTTTCGACTTCATGGGGGGCATAGAAACGGGCATTCATTCCCTTCAAAAGGATAAGGACAACACGCCCCACCCCACTTACGATGCCGCTGGCCGCTATATCGGTACCATGGACCGCACCACGCGCCTCAAAGCGCAAAAGAAGAGCGGAACATGGCTGATACAGTAGAAAATAACTGCAAATTACATACTCTAACCCTTCCCCCGACTGGGGAGGAGGTAGTAATATAAGAAGCGCAACAAGTAGAGCATGCTCCACTTGCTGCGCTTCTTTTGATATTATCTATTTAATAGGGTGTATAGTTTTATGTTCCGTTTTTTACAGCAAAGACGGGCTGAAAGCCCAATGGAGCACATAGCCCAGGGCAGCACCCTGGGTATACGATGCGCAACGATGGCGCCCTGAAAGGGCAAAAGCACTAATAATCAACGCTTATTGTAGAGCTTTTGCCCTTTCAGGGCGCCATCGCAACATCTAACCATAACCCAGGGCGCTGCCCTGGGCATCCTATGTTACCCACCAAATTTTACGCGTACTTTTTGCGTTAATATATGTAATTATTAAATTGCACAGGTCGG
>UQHJ01000070.1 GCA_900540885.1 uncultured Prevotella sp. | reverse complement strand
ATTTCTAGTTGCTGCTGTATCATAGAGTGTTGCTAATTGACGTAAAGTTACTAATTTTCAATGAGATACGCAAATATTACATCTATACCTTCGTCCTACATCGTGGCTTTTTTCAGCAGCCTCGGGGACGCGTCGCCCCCAGGTTAGGACCCGCCCCCCAATTAGGAAGACAATTTGCAGTTTATCAAGCCATAACTTCCCAATACTTTGTATTCTTCTATTTGTTCTTTACTCGCCTTGTACTATCTTTGCACGTAAAAATGAACGCTATGCAGTGGCAACAACTTATATCATCACAACGACTGGGGAAAGAGAATACACCACGGCCGTTAGAAGAACGACGCACGGAGTTTCAACGCGACTACGACCGACTGATCTTTTCGGCCGCCTTCCGACGTATGCAGAATAAGACGCAGGTGTTTCCCCTACCAGGAAGTATATTTGTTCATAACCGCTTGACCCACAGTCTTGAAGTGGCAAGTGTGGGACGCTCATTGGGCACAGACGTGAGCCGTGAACTCATCGCCTTCCACCCCGAACTGGAGGCTACCGAACTCCCAGCCATCGGGGCCGTGGTGAGTGCCGCTTGTTTGGCACACGACATGGGAAATCCACCTTTCGGACACTCTGGCGAACGCGCCATTCGCACCTTCTTTAGTGAAGGGCCAGGACGCGAACTTCATCAATTGGTAAGCCCAGAGGGTGAACGACTGACGCAGGCGGAGTGGAACGACATGACGCGTTTTGACGGCAATGCAAACACGTTTCGACTCTTGACCCACCACTTTAAAGGTCGTCGCCGAGGAGGGTTCGTAATGACGTATGCTACGTTGGCTTCGATCGTAAAGTACCCCTACGCCTCAGACGGGGCACAGCAAAAACCGAAGTTTGGCTTCTTCGAGGCAGAACGCACTACGTTCGAACACATAGCACAGTCGCTCGGACTCTTGTCCCACCGCGATGAGGAAGGGGGTATGCGCTATGCACGCCACCCATTGGTCTACCTTGTCGAGGCCGCCGACGACATCTGTTACGAGATTATGGACATCGAGGACGCACACAAACTTCGTCTACTCTCCGATGCGGAGACGATGGACCTCTTCTTGGCCTTCTTCGACGCTCAAGAGTCGGAGCAACTGCGTAGCCGCTATGCACACGATACCGATGCTGACGACCAAATCGTTTATTTCCGCTCGTGCGTTATCAATGCCCTCGAAAGGGCTTGTGTGCGCATATTTGTAGCGCATGAAGAGGCCATCTTGCGGGGCGAGTTCGAGGGGAGTCTGATTGACCACTTGCCGCCCTTATTGGCCAAGGCTTACAAGCACTGCGCGGAGGTGGCGGCAACCAAGATTTATCGTTGCCATGAAGTAATCGATGTCGACTTGGCGGGTTATCATATCATCTATACGCTGTTAGAACTGATTACGCAAGCCGTAATGGAGCCTGAGAAGGCTTATTCGCAATTATTGTTAGCACAAGTGCCCACGCAGTATGAGGTACACGCAGCGCGTGAGGGCGACCGACTCATGGCCGTACTCGACTATATCAGTGGCATGACCGACGTTTATGCTCTTGACCTTTATCGTAAAATTAATGGACACTCACTGCCCAGCGTATAAGTAGGTGTTCAAAATTATTTTATACAATCAGTAGATGCCATTTTCACATTGAAAGCACATTCTCGAGACGCATCTGTCCCCTTCGGCCTCGGTCACATAGCCCGCTATGCTTCTTCACCCGAAGGGAACATCTGTGCCCCGATAATGCACTTTCAATGTAAAAATAATTTTGAACACCTACTTAACGAAGAAACTTCATGATATATTATATTATCAAACTAATTGGTAGCATTCCGTTCAGAATACTTTATGGATTGTCAGACGTACTATTTGTTCCTTTTTATTACCTTGTGAGATACCGTAGACACATTGTACGCAAAAACTTAACGGAGTCGTTTCCCAACAAGTCGCAACGCGAGATTGTTGAGATAGAAAAGCGTTTTTACCATTCATTTCTCGACGTGGCGCTGGAGACCTGCAAACTGTTGACGCTCTCGAAGGAAGAGATGATGCGGCGTATGCGCTTTGTAAATGTAGAAGTGGTAAACGAACGTCTGGAGAGTGGACAATCCGTGGGGCTTTATTTAGGCCATTTTGGTAATTGGGAATGGATCTCGTCCTTCGGATTATGGCTCAAGCCAGGTATTAACAAGGCACAAATCTTTCACAAATTGCAGAATAAGACGATGAACCGTTTGATGACAGAACTGCGCGAACGCATGGGCGGAAATGATTGTGTTGAGATGCGCGATACGGTGCGCTATATGGTCGAGGCAAAACAAAAGGAGAAGCCTACCGTTATTGGTTTCATTGCCGACCAATCACCCAAGCGACGCGTAGCAAAATATTTTATCCCTTTCTTACATCACAATACGCCCGTACTGACGGGCACGGAGAAGACAATCAAACACTTTGACTATTGGCCCATATTTGGCCGTGTAAAACGCGTGAAGCGCGGCTATTATGAATGTGAATTTATACCCCTGCTACGGTCGGACGAGGAAGAAAACGTAAAGCAGGTGCCTGACTTCGAACTCACCAATCGTTACTTTGCCCTACTTGAAGCGGAAATAACCGCTCATCCCGAACTCTACCTTTGGACGCACAATCGATTTAAGTATTGTAAGTAAAATCTCTATATAATTGGGGGGCGAGTTAATTGGGGGGCGGGTTTGTAACCCGCGGCAGCAGCATGCTTTGAACATCTACTTATAGTTCTCGCGCTAAGCGACTATAAGCAACATGCTACTGCCGCGGGTTACAAACCCGCCCCCCAATTAGGCAGAGACCCCCTTTATTTAAATACTACCCCATACGGGTGAACACCTGCTGACAAGCGACGCAAGAAGGTGCCGTTGGCATTGTAAACGTTGATGTAGCCCGGTGAAGTGTAGTCGAATTGGGCAGAGTCGAATTGGGCAGCATCAGAACATACGTAAACGTCACCCGTTGAAGGATTGATGTCAATAGCCGAAATGGCTGCAGGCTGATTGTCAGAGGGAAGGAATGACTCAAGTACGACCGCTCCCGTTGTGGTGCTATAAACGGTGCTTGTAAGTGTGGTAACGTAAGTATTCCAATCAGTTACAGAGTTAATAACATAAAGAGCGTCTTCAGCAGCTAAAGCACGTGAACCACGATCTTGAGCACCACGTGTCGCGATAAACGAACCATCACAGAACTTTGAAGCGACGCTCGTAGCGCGGTCAATCTTCCATACTTCGGGGGCCACGTCACCATAGTTACCCATGCATACCACAAACACGTTTCCGTAAGCATCGGTCGTAATCTGACCAGGGTTAAGTCCTACAGTGATGTCTTTCTCCTTCGTAAACGTTTTTGCATCGATTACAGCCACCTTCTTGCCATTGGCATAGGTTGGGCCGTTGTAACCATCGCTAACCGAAACGTACACCTTACCCTCGTAGGCAGTAATGCCTAATGAAGCAGGGTTAGGACCCACCTCGATTTGAGATTTAGCGAAGTTAGTAGTGTCCACACGAGTTACGTAGCCGTCGTTGTTGTTGACGAATACATAGCCTTCGCTGCCGCATACAGCCTCAGGATCATTCGTCTCGATTTTTGCCACAATCTTTAAGGTGTTCGCATCGGCCACCCAAACGAGGTCGTTGTCATACATCGGAATGTACATCTTCGAACCATAGATAATGGGTTTCTGAGCAGTAGAACCTAAGGCTTGGTTATTGGCTGCTTGGAACATACTGCTCACATTGGCAGTGCCGTTGACAGAGATAAAATCGATCGTGCTTGACAACTTAGCGCCTTTATTGCCTTGGTTGATGACGTACATACCCGCTTCGCCACGTACAGGATTGGGCGATGGCTGAGGATCATCGTTGTCACTACAAGCAGCAAAACCTGCTGAAAGAAGCAGCGCAAGGGCTGCAAATTTGATGTGTTTGAACATGATACAATGTATTTTATTAGAGTGTAAAAAATTATTTCTTACTGAGGTATTGGTTTTAACAAGGGCGGGCTGAATCATCGTGCAAGGCGAATGCAATCAAGCTTGCTTGAATTGCTGAGCCGCAGCCGATGATGTCAATAAAAGCCCAATGGAGCACATAGCCCAGGGCAAGCGAAGCGACACCCTGGGTTTCCGCATAGTAGAGTCTACGCGCCCTGAAAGGGCAAAAGCTTTATATCTATTTCCAACATTGAATGCTTTTGCCCCTTCAGGGCGTCAATACTATGGCAATCCGTGACCCAGGGTGTCGCTTCGCTTGCCCTGGGCTGTGTGCTGTTGCCCTTTCAGGCCCTTGCTAAATCCGAAACTTGAGTTATAACTAAAACTTCAACTTCGCTTCCACGCGATACGCACGACCCGGCATAGGATAATTGCCCACTACCTCGTAATGGTGGTTGAAGGCATTGACGAGGTCGGCCCGCAATTCAAGGTGCAGGCGTTGGCCAAGGCGAAAGGAGCGCAGTGCCGTAAAGCCCCATTCGCTGTAAGGAGGCAGGTCGGTAGTGGGGAGGTGATTATTTGTACACCAACGGCGCGAGGCAAAAGTCGTGTGCGCCACGACCGATACCCACGGCGATTGCCACGTAAGCGAAGCCGCGCCACTGTGCTCAGGCGTATAAGCCAACTGCTTGTGCCACGTGCTTTGGGTGGGCGAAGTGTGGTCGGTGCAGTGTTGGTAACTATAGTTCGCAGCGAAGAGCAATTGATGGCCCCGATGTCCCAATCGCCATTGACTCTGGAGAGTAAGGTCAAGCCCTGCGCTACGCACGTCACCCATATTCACCGTGCGCCATATATAAAGGTTATAAGGGATAGAGACGATGCGGTCCGTCACCTTATTATAATAGCCATCGGCCGTAAAGGCCAGTAGAGGCCATGCGCTGGTGGGGGAGGCTTGTAGGGTAAGTCCAGCCGAGAGTTGACGCGTAAGTTCGGGGCGCAACGTCTTCGACCCCAAGTGGTAATAATAACTCTCGGTAAAGGTGGGCATTCTAAACAATTCTTGATACCCCGCACGCACGTAAAGCCACAAAGGGCGACGCATCACCAGATACGATGCAGTAGCCGTCGGCGTAATCCTTCGTGCATCGCGTGCCGAGCTGCTGCCGCGCTGCTGATTCCAGTAGCGATGATAAAGTCCGCGCAATAGCAGTGTGAGGCGTTGCGTTCGGACTTGCAATGACAAGGCTTGCAGCCAAGTGTCGCGGCTCACGTGGTTGTCGGTCTTTTGATTACTATTGAGCGAAGTGAAGGCATAGTCACTAACGTAGGCCGCCTTTAGCCATGAATTAAGTTCGTAGGCTGCCCCAGCTGTGGCATACGCTTCGCGTTGATAATAGTCTTGGCGCAGAGCCCCATTAGGATATTGCTTATTCACGTCCGCATAGCGGCTCATCTGCCAATTATATTTGGCAGCTGCAAGTAGCTGAAAGCGGCCAAAACGTTGTGTCCAGCGAGTTTGAGCGAAGGCCGTTTCTTCCTTCAGTCGTTCATCGTTATGATTGACGTAGAGGTAGACCATACCCGGCAATCGCCGATAGTTGTGATAAAAGTAAGCCTTGGCCGTAATTTGTCCGTCGTGCTGCAACGTTTGGTGTAGATTGACCTCCGTCGTGGCCGTTTGCATACGACTATTGGTGCGACGAAGCGTCTCACTGGCCACCCCATTCTCAACGTAGAAGGGGTAGTCGTTGTGTGCAAAGAAATAATCACCGCCTATGCCCAACGAAGTGTGGCGTGCCACACGTTTCTGCACGCTGATAGAAGGCGCGTAAGTGCCGAAAGCAGCTTGGCGCAGCGTGGCCGAACCATGCCACAGAGTGTCCGTTTGTGGTGCCCAAGGCGTATGAAGGCTCACCACGGCGGCCGCCATATTGCGCACAGGGCAGAGCAGTTGCCCCTCACCCATGTTTTGCAACGAAAGGTCGCCCAAGCGGTTGGTACTGAACTGTCCAAGGTCAATCTGACCTTGTCGCGTGTCTGCGACAGAGAGTCCGTCGTAGCTAACGGCCGTATGACCAGCTCCGAGTCCGCGCACGCTAACGGTTTTAAGTCCGCCCGCCCCACCATAGTCGCGTAGGTTAACGCCTGAGAAGCGTCGCAGTGCATCGGCTATATCCGTCACACCGCGTTGTTGCAAGTCAGTAGTAGTAAGTCGCTGCAGCGCTTGGGGTGTAGCAAGTCCAGCTACGCGCCTTTGTGCGGTAACATCTGCGATGCCTAACGAGTCAGGCGGAGCAATCACGCTTAGTGCGCTGCTCAGCCATGTAGTTGCGATGAGTGTTAGCAAATCTTATGGAGTATTATAGAATGGAGTGTTCACCCTTCCTCCTCGGGTCGGCATGAACGCACAAGCAGTGTGGAGTTTAGTGAGTTTAGTGAGTTTAATAAGTTTAGTGAGCTTAATGAGTCCTATAAACTCCTAAACTCATTAAACTTATTAAACTCCAAACTGCTTGTGGCATTACGGCAGGTCTTCTGGCTCGTTCTCTCTCTTTGCCGCCTTCTCGCTTAATACACGTAGGCGTTAAGCAATGGCCACAATGGCAATAGGAGTAAAAAAGAACATACAGCAGCGGGACTGCACAGGATTCTCACCTGTTTCCCTTATCCGTAAGCAAGTGCAAAGGTAGTCTTTTTTTAGCGCTGTAACGAATCGTGTCGGTAAAATGTTTTATTTGTCTGCCTAATTGGGGGGCGGGTTTGTAACCCGCGGCAGCAGCAGGTTTTGAGCATCTACTTATAGTCGCTTAGCGCGAGAACATACATGACATACACTTTAATATACTTATTTATATACATTACTCAATTTGTGCCAAGGCACAAATTGAAACATACAGGCTACGCCCTTGCGCTCCAGCGACAATGTGATATATTGAGAATGTTTCTAATTATCAATCGTTTGTACAAGCCATTAGTGCGCTGAATTCTTGCTATTTTGTTGTTACTTTCTTGTATTTCTGATTGCTTGCCGTTGGATTTTCAGGATTAGTCATCTGCAAATATCCTGCTGCAACAAGGGAGGCGATGTAACGCTCTCGGTTCTTGGTTTGATTGGATAGACCAAGGCGTTCCATGATTTCTGCGGTGGTTCGAGGAACTGAACAGAAATTGACTATATCCCTTTGCTTATTAGACAATGACACTTTTTTAGTGTCAGAGTGTCTAAGTCGAGTGTCAGAGTCTTGGACTTGGTTACTTTTTTCCTCGACTTGGTTACTTTTCCCCTCGACTTGGTTACTTTTCCCCTCGACTTGGTTACTTTTTTGTTCGACTTGGTTACTTTCTCCTCTCCAAACCGTAATGACAAATTCCTGTGCCTTGTCATTATTCATAAACGTGACATTGATATCTTCGTCAAGTGCACGAGTGATGCCGCTACCTACACCAGTGTATGGCAGCAAGTATATAGCATTGTTAAAAAGGAACATATTGCGAGGCATGGAAGTTCCAGCCTTGATGTCATCAATAGTGAGTCCGTTAGGCAATGCACCAGGACTATGAATCTCAACACGATTGTCGAAAATGAAAATGCGAACAGGGGCTTTCATGTTCAACGAGCGATGTACAAGGCTGTTTACCGTGAACTCAACCAAGCTTGTATAAGGTATTTCCAACTTACCCATGCTGTTGAATTCATCTCCCACCTGCACATTATGTAGGTTACGAGTGAAGAAATCCATGATCGTGTCATACTGATGAAGCAGATTTCCCTCCATATCTGCATCATTCACCTTGTCACGGAATACCTTGCTGCCAATACTGTTGCCAGCAAAACAGATACACTTGGCTGTCATCATTGGCATCCAGCGTTGGGTATATTTGCCAAACAGAAGCATGGCAGCAACAGTCAGTGTGCCATCGGGACGGATAAATCGCAGATTGCGAAGTATCTTCTCACAGTCATGCCCCTTAGCGATGGCAGAGCATATCATATCAAGTGATGCTTCATTAAAAGCGTCACCTGTCAAGCCTTTCTTTTCCAAAACTCTTTCAAAACGGTTGCCAAGAAACTGTTTGATAGTCGTTGCATCAAGGTCGTTGACTGTTGCATCCCTAACACCTGCCTCGTCTGGAGCAAAACTACCGCAGTCGGTCATCATTTCTGCAAGTTCAGCATTATCGAACACTTTACGCTTGTCGGCACCATTCTTCACCCATACGATTCCCTTGTTGTCATGATAAGGCTTGTTGAGTCCTTCCTTCACAGTAGCAACAACCAAGTTGCCATCCTCGACCTCAACAGTATCTATCTTTATCAGAATGGATGGCACTACGTTTTCTGAAGCAATGTCACTCAACAAGTTGGTAGTTTCTTGTACCTCAGAATACGACAAGGCATTGGTTTCTCCAGTTTTATCCTTTATACCAACTACCAACTTTCCACCATGTGAATTACTGAACGCCACTAACTCACAGGCAATATCATATTTGTCGAGAATGCGTTCCTTGAACTGCACCCCCGATACCTCGCCAGCGTTTATCTGTTTCAATATATCGTCCATCATTCTTTGATACATTCTTTGTTCAACAAATCGTTTACATCCACTTTCAGCAAATCAGAAATCCGTATTAAGGTTTCCAAGTCTGGTTGGCAAGTGTTGGTGCACCATTTGGAAATGGTTGCTTGGTCTTTACCCAACATTTCTGCCAACCACTTGTTTGAGTGCTTGGTTACTGCCAACATTATCTTCAATCTGTTTACATCTTTCTTTGCCATACATTATTATAAAATAAGTAAATACGCTTGCATAAGTACGAAAATAATTTCAGAAAAAGGTAAAATATTCTCAAAATGTTTACGAAGCATGCAAATAATTGAGTATTTCGCAATAAATGCCGACGCGGGGACGCGTCGCCCCCAGGTTAGCTTGCGTTTGTGGCGCGCCTAATTGGGGGGCGGGTTTGTAACCCGCGGCAGCAGCATGTTTTGAGCACCTCACGATTGACGCAAAGGTACTTCAAACCATGAAAACAGGTAGCACGAAGCCATCACACTGCCATATCATCTACCCAACAGGTATCAAGACACGATGAAGGGTCTATACGCCCACCTCTCATCGTGGCATATAGACCCTTGTCGTTTCCCGTGAAGTGCGGGTGAATATATGTTGCTGAGCACCTTATACTCCTGCCCAGCTTAGGAGTAAAACTTCGGTTTATGTTCGTTGCGGGCGGAACATTTCCGCCCGCAACGGCTTACTGCTTCTTCAAGGTAGGCAATGTTCCGTTAAGTTCGTAACGCCACTTTGAACCAGCGTTCTGCAAAGCGGTGTTCATGGCATCAACGGCTTTCTGCCAGGTAACGACAGAGCCGTCCACCTTCGTGACTTCGGGGGCGATGCCTTCCTTATTGTAGCCGATGCCTTGTTCATGATTGTTCTTCCAATAGCAGGCGGTCACGGTGGTATAGTTATCTCCCAAAAAGCCGCCGATATGCACATTGCCAGTGCTACTACCCGTACTGGTTACGTTGCCCGTGGCATAGCAGGCAAGGAGGCCGCGGCTTCCTCCGTTGAATCCCACCAGACTGCCGCCAGCGATATTCTTTCTGGGGTCTATTTCTAAGGTCACGTTGCCCGTGGCATAGCAAGCGGTCAGGGTGGCACCCCCATTCGTCTGACCTACCACGCCGCCGACATGGACCATTCCCTTCACTGTGGCCGAGGAGCTGCATCCGGTGATGGAACCTTCCCATTGAGCACCCACTACACCGCCGACGTACACCGTGCCGCTGACGCTGCCCGACACCGAGCAGTTTTCAATGGTGCCATCGCTATATCCTGCCACACCGCCGGCAAAGCCCGAACTGTGATTTTTTGTTATCTGTACGCCCTCCATCATCACGTTCTTCACCGTACCGGCATTACCGATAGAGCCGAACAGACCCACAAATTGGTCATTTGTCGTAACGGTCAGCCCCTTGATGGTATGACCGCCACCGTCGAAGGTGCCGGTGTATTTGTTGCTGAAACTTGTGCCTATCGGCGTCCAGTTTTTGCCTGTGAGGTCAATGTCTGTGTCGAGGGTAATGTTAATGTCGCTCTTACCTCCGTTCACTAATTCGGCTACATTCATCAGACCATCGGCGGAGGTCACGGTGTAGCTGCCGTTGCTCTCTATGGTATAGCCCAGGTCTTTTGCCGCAGCGAGGGAGACGGTGTAGGTATATTCACCGCCCGCCTGCCAGTCGGTAGCATTCTTCATCTTATAAACGAAGGTCTTGCCGTTAGTGAAGGTGCAGGTAATGAAGGCCGTGCCAGCTGCCACACTTTGCGGGGCGACGAGGGCGATGTAGGTGTTGCTGCCCTTGCTGTACGGGGTGATTATATCCGGGTTGTCGCCTTCGGTGGAGAGGCCCGTCAGTCGCACGGATACCAGCCCCTCGGTGTAGTCCGTCAGAACGATGGTCACTCGCGCCGTGCGGTGGGTGAAGCGGAGCGTGGGGCTACCGTAGGTCACCGTCTGTCCGTCGGCTACGATGAGGTCGCTGCCCTCAAAGTCTTTCTGGGCACTTTGGTTGGCTTTTACCTTTACCGCAGGTGGGGTTGTCTCGCCAGCGGTGTAGGGCCACCACGCTGTGACGGTGATGTCGTTGTGGTTGGTCCAGTAGTACGGGTCGGTGGAGGTCAGCGTGGCGCTGGTGGGGTCGGCGGTGGAGGGCGCCACGTTGTACGTCTTCACCGTGCCGTCCATCAGGACTGCCACGCTCTGCACACCCGTCCAATTGCCATCCACGGGGGCACGGGTGTCGGCGATGGCTGTCGCGGCTGGGTTCAGCCCCGTGGCGGTGAAGACGATGGGTGTGCCTTCCGCCCCTTCCGGTAGGAAGCCCGCTTCGTCCTGCGTGCAGGCGGCGAGTGAGAGGACGAGCGCTGCAAGTGCAAAAAATCTTGTCTTCATTATATCTGTTGTTTTATTACTCTGGTTCTTTCCGTTGCGGGCAGAACTTTTCCGCCCGCAACGGCTTACTGCTTCCTCAAGGTAGGCAATGCTCCTTTAAGTTCGTAACGCCACCTTGAGCCTGCGTTCTGCAAGGCGGTGTTCATGGCATCAACGGCTTTCTGCCAGGTAACGACAGAGCCGTCCACCTTCGTGGCTCCGGTGCTTTCCCTATTGTAGCCGATGCCTTGTTCATGATTGTTCTTCCAATAGCCGGCGGTCACGGTGGTGTAGTTATTTCCCAAAAAGCCGCCGATATGCATATAGCCAGTGCTACTACCCGTACTGGTTACGTTGCCCGTGGCATAGCAGGCAAGGAGGCTGCTTCCTGCGTTCATTCCCACCAGACTGCCGCCAGCGATATTCTTTTTGGGGTCCATTTCTATGATCACGTTGCCCGTGGCATAGCAAGCGGTCAGGGTGGCACTCGAATTCGTCTGACCTGCCACGCCGCCGACATTGAGCGTTCCCTTCACTGTGGCCGAGGAACTGCATCCGGTGATGGAACCGCCCCATTGAGCACCCACCACACCGCCGACATACACCGTGCCGCTGACGCTGCCCGACACCGAGCAGTTTTCAATGGTGCCATCGCTAAATCCTGCCACGCCGCCGGCATAACCCAACCTGTGATTGCATGTTATCTGTACGTCCTCCATCACCACGTTCTTCACCGTACCAGCTTCACCAAGACAGCCGAACAGACCTGCATATTGGTCATTTGTCGTAAAGGTCAGCCCCGTGATGGTATGGCCGCCACCGTCGAAGGTGCCTTTGTATGAGTTGTCGTAGTCTGTGCCTATCGGCGTCCAGTCTTTGCCTGTGAGGTTAATGTCAGCGGTGAGGGTGCAATTTATCGATCTGTCTTTTTGTGCGGCTTCGTTCCATGCCAGCAGGCCGTCGGCGTTATAGACCGTGTAGGTCTTGGTGTTGCTGTCGTAGATGTAGTCCAAATCCTCAGCTGCGCCACTCTCGCCGCCGCCGTCAGCCCAGCTGCCGATGGCGCAACCCTCTAACGTCAAGCCGGTGGCGTTCACCTTGACGGTGTATTTATAGCGGCTGCCAGCCTCTAATACGACGTCGTTCTGCGGGCGGAAGTAGAAGGTGCCGCTGCCGAGTTCCACCCGGATGAACGGCTTGCCTGCCGCAACGGTCTGCGGGGCGGTCAGTGCCTCGTAGGTGTTGCCGCTTGCGTTGTAGGTCTTGATGGCGGTCGGGTTGCCG
>UQHJ01000069.1 GCA_900540885.1 uncultured Prevotella sp. | reverse complement strand
TGTATTTGCAAGTCAAGGCCTCGAGCCTTGACTTACAAATGCCGACGCGGGGACGCGTCGCCCCCAGGTTAGGACGCCCGCCCCCCAATTAGGCCGACAAATTGCAGTCTATTTGTCTTTTATTTTGCATATTATTTCTTTTTTTCTTGATGTCGCTTTGCGTTTCTCCTGTCCATGCTTTTTCGCCCCTTAAAACGCACGTTAATTGCCAAAAAATGAGTATTTTTGCGCATAATATACCTGTAAAGAAAAAACAAGTTTAAAACCCTATATGGAAGAAATAGAAAACAAAGGCGCAGCCGCTTATAGTGCCAGTAATATTCAGGTGCTTGAAGGCCTGGAAGCGGTACGTAAGCGTCCCGCTATGTACATTGGCGACATCAGTGAAAAAGGTTTGCACCATTTGGTGTACGAGACCGTCGACAACTCCATTGACGAAGCCCTTGCGGGGTATTGTACGCACATCGAAGTAACCATCTGTCCTGACAACTCTATCGTTGTACAAGACAATGGTCGTGGTATTCCCGTCGACATGCACCCCAAGGAACACCGCTCAGCCCTCGAAGTGGTAATGACCGTGCTCCACGCTGGTGGTAAGTTCGATAAAGGCTCTTACAAAGTGTCAGGCGGTCTGCACGGTGTAGGTGTAAGTTGTGTGAATGCCCTTTCAACCAAAATGGTCAGCGAGGTGTTCCGCGACGGCAAAGTCTATCGCCAAGAGTATGCTAAGGGTCACCCCCAAGCACCCGTAGCCATAGTAGGAGAGACCGACATTCGTGGTACACGTCAACACTTCTGGCCCGATCCTACAATCTTCACTACGACCACTTACAAGTATGAGATTTTGGCCAACCGCATGCGTGAGTTAGCCTACTTGAACGCAGGTATCACCATTACGTTGGTAGACGAACGCCCTGACGAAGAAGGTAACACCCGCAAGGACGTGTTCCATTCCGACCTCGGACTGCGTGAGTTCGTTCGCTACATCGACTCTTCACGTCAGCACCTCTTCAACGACGTGATCTATCTCAATACTGAGAAGAACAATATCCCCATCGAGGTGGCCATTATGTACAACACCTCGTACTCAGAGAATATCCACTCTTACGTCAACAATATCAACACCATCGAAGGTGGTACCCACTTGGTCGGTTTCCGTCAAGCCGTTACCCGCGTGTTGAAAAAGTATGCTGAAGAGACCGCAGGCAAGCAAATCGAAAAGGCTAAGGTAGAAATATCAGGTGAAGACTTCCGCGAAGGCTTGACCGCCGTTATTTCCGTGAAAGTGTCCGAACCCCAGTTTGAGGGTCAGACCAAGACGAAGTTGGGTAATAGCGAAGTGACGGGTGCCGTCAACCAAGCAGTGGGCGAAGCTCTTACCAACTACTTAGAGGAACACCCCAAGGAAGCCAAACTCATTGTCGACAAAGTAATCCTTGCCGCCACTGCTCGTATTGCTGCCCGTAAGGCACGTGAGAGCGTACAGCGCAAGAGTCCCCTCTCAGGCGGTGGACTGCCAGGCAAGTTGGCTGACTGCTCTTCAAAGGATCCCTCAATCTGTGAGTTGTTCCTCGTCGAGGGTGACTCAGCAGGTGGTTCGGCCAAGCAAGGTCGTAGCCGTGCAACGCAGGCCATTCTTCCCCTTCGTGGTAAGATACTGAACGTAGAGAAAGCCATGTGGCACAAAGCCTTTGAGAGTGATGAGGTAAACAATATCATTCAAGCCCTTGGTATTCGCTTCGGCATGGGTGAAGACTCTAAGGAGGCCAACCTCGACAAGTTGCGTTACCACAAGGTGATTATCATGGCCGATGCCGATGTCGATGGTCAGCACATTGCTACGCTTATCATGACCCTCTTCTATCGCTACATGCCTCAGATTATACAAGACGGCTACCTCTACATCGCTATGCCGCCCCTCTATAAGTGTACGAAGGGCAAGGTGTCAGAGTATTGCTACAACGACCGCGATCGTCAAATCTTTATGGATAAGTATGGCGACGGTACCGAAGGCAGTATCTCTACCCAGCGTTACAAAGGTTTGGGTGAGATGAACCCTGAGGAGTTGTGGAGTACAACAATGTGTCCCGACAGCCGCTTGCTCAAGCAAGTTTCGCTCGAAAACGCTGCCGATGCTGACTACGTATTCTCTATGCTGATGGGTGACGATGTAGGCCCGCGCCGCGAGTTTATCGAGAAGAACGCTATCTACGCTAATGTCGATGCGTAAACGCTATTTACATTCAACATTCATAATATCGTTGCTATGAACGGTAATGGACGTTAAACATTAACGTTTACGTTAAGTCGCGCTTCGCGCTTGGTTTTAAACATTAATGTTTCATTAATCTATCATTAATCTATTTATGTAGTACAGAATGAAACTTAAAGATTAATGAAAAGATTAATGGAAAATTAATGTTTACACAAAAGCGCGAAGCGCACCAATTAACGTTTTAGCAACGGGAATTAATTGTTCATTATGAAACAGTACAATCTGGTGAATAACATCCTTGGATGGCTCACCTTTGCCATTGCGGCTTTCACCTACTGTTCTACGGTAGAGCCCACGGCAAGTTTCTGGGATTGCCCAGAGTTTATCACCACCGCCTACAAACTTGAGGTGGGTCACCCCCCTGGCGCCCCCTTCTTCATGTTGACAGGCAACTTCTTTACGCAGTTTACGAGCGACCCCTCCAAGGTAGCTTTTTGCGTCAACATCATGTCGGCCTTGCTTTCGGCCCTGTGTATTCTGTTCCTCTTCTGGACCATTACCCACTTGGCTCGCAAGCTCATCACCCCTGACGGCAAAGTGACCACCCTCACCCAACTCATCACCATTATGGGTTGCGGTCTGACAGGTGCTTTAGCCTATACGTGGAGCGACACCTTCTGGTTCTCAGCCGTCGAAGGTGAGGTATATGCCTATTCAAGTATGTTCACCGCCTTGGTGTTCTGGCTCATACTCAAGTGGGAAGACCACGCCGACGAGCCTCATTCCGACCGTTGGCTCGTGCTCATCTTCTACCTCACTGGTCTGTCAATCGGTGTCCACCTGCTTAATCTCCTCTGCTTGCCCGCAATCTCGTTGGTATATTACTACAAGCGCAATCCGCAGGCCAATCTCAAGGGCTCACTCGTAGCCTTGATTATCTCTATGCTCTTAGTAGCCGCTGTACTCTATGGCGTTGTGCCAGGCATTGTAAAGGTAGGCGGTTGGTTTGAATGGTTCTTTACCAACGACCTCGGTCTCTCGTTCAACGTAGGTATGATTGTTTACCTCGTTATCTTGGTAGCCGTCGTATTAGCCGCTATTTGGAGTACTACGACTGTTAATCACCTTCGCACGAAAGTGCTCTACCTCTTGAGCGTAGCCTTGTTGGGTATTCCCTTTATGGGCAAGGGTACGATCTCAATCGTGATAGGTCTGATCGTATTGGCAGCCCTTTATTTCTTACTCGACTACAAAGGTAAGGACGGCAACTACGTGGTGCGCAAGCGCTTCTTAAATACCTCTTTGCTCTGCATGCTGATGTTGATGATTGGCTATTCATCATACGCTATCATCGTGATACGTTCAGCGCAAAATCCTCCCATGGACCAAAACTCGCCTGAGGACGTGTTCACCCTTGGTTCGTACATGGGACGTGAACAGTATGGCCAGACACCCTTGCTCAAGGGCGAAGCCTTCTGCTCACAGAGCCAAGCTTACCAAGTAGGCGCGATTGGCTATCAGAAGAACAAGCGTACACAGCGCGTTGAGAAAGCCAATGCTTCAGAACCCGATCGCTATGAAGAAATTGAAGAGACCTCAGGCCTTACCTATCCCTCAGGCTTGACCATGCTTTTCCCTCGTATTCATAGTGCTGCTCACACCGCACAGTATCAAGAATGGTTAGGTGACGACCTGCAATACAAGGACGTTACCTTTGCCGACAACGAAGGCAACACCTATCCAGGCCAGATGCCCACGCAGTGGACAAACTTGAAGTTCTTCCTCTCTTATCAGGTCAACTTCATGTATTGGCGCTACTTCATGTGGAACTTTGCCGGCCGTCAGAACGACATTCAAGGCAATGGCGAACTGGAACATGGCAACTGGATAACAGGTTCCTCCTTCATCGACAATGCGCTCTATGGCGACCAAAGCCTCTTGCCTAAGTCATTGCAAGAGAACAAGGGCCACAACGTATTCTACTGCCTGCCCCTCATCTTGGGCTTGATAGGTCTCTTCTTCCAAGCCTACAGAGGCGAGAAGGGCGTGCGTCAGTTCTGGGTAGTCTTCTTCCTCTTCTTCATGACAGGTTTGGCCATTGTGCTTTACTTGAACCAAACTCCCAGTCAGCCTCGTGAGCGTGACTATGCTTATGCAGGTTCGTTCTACGCCTTTGCTATCTGGATTGGTTTGGGTGTTGCTGCCCTCGCAGCAGGCCTTGAGAAGATGTTGAAGAGCAAACCACAGTTGGCCGCAGCCGTAGCAACCATTATCGGTGTACTCGTGCCCATTCAGATGGTTAGTCAAACTTGGGACGACCACGACCGTTCAGGCCGCTTCACTTGTCGTGACTTTGGTGCTAACTATTTGAACACGTTGCCCGACAAGGGTTGCCCCATTATCTTCAGTAATGGCGATAACGACACCTTCCCCTTGTGGTACAACCAAGAGGTAGAGGGTACGCGTACTGACGCCCGCGTCTGCAACCTTTCATATTTGCAGACCGACTGGTACACCGACCAGATGCGTCGTCCCGCTTACGACTCTAAGGCATTGCCTATCACGTGGAGTCGCTACTTCTACGTTGACAATGGTAAGCACTCCTTCTATCCCATACGTCCAGAAGGTAAGGCCGAGTTAGACGAGCTGAAGAAGCAGAATCCGAAGGTTGACCCCTACGAACTCTCTTACATACTCGACCACTACGTGAAGAAGGCTGAGGGAGGTTACTTCCCCACCGATTCAGTCGTAGTGAGCGTCAATAAGCAAGCCGTCATCGAGAGTGGTATGTACTTGCCGATGGGTAAGGACTCTATCCCCGACAAGATGATTATCTCGCTCAAGAGCCTTGCGCAGAATAGAGGCGGCCTTTATCGTAATGACGTGATGATATACGAGATGTTGGCACATGCTGACTGGAAGCGCCCCATGTATATGAGCGTAACCCTTGGCCCGGAGAACTATGCGGGACTTGAGAATTACCTCGTGCTGGAAGGCTTGGCTTATCGTATCACACCGTTCAACTTCGGCAACCGTGGCGTAGTTGACGCTGACTTGATGTACAACAACATGATGAACCGCTTCAAGTATGGCAACGTAGCTGACAAGAACTTCTACTTAGACGAAACGGTAAGCCGTATGTGCGAAACCCACCGCCGCATGTTTATGATGTTGGCCGATGCTCTTGTACGTCGTGGCGAGAAGGATAAGGCCCTTAAGGCCTTGAAAAAGTGCAAAGAGGTACTTCCTGCTTACACTGTTCCTTACGACGATGACGACTCGCAATTGGCTGCTATATGGCTCGCTGCAGGCGACAAGCAAGAGGCTGCTCGCGTAGCGAAGGCTGTGCTCGACTATGATATGCAGTACATGCGCTACATCAGTTCGTTGGGTCAAGACCATGTCAACACTTATGGTCGTAGCTGCTACTTCATGTTCTCAAGCATTATTGAGGCCAGCGATGCGCTCAAGAAGGCCGATCCGAAGGCTCACAAGATGTATGAGATGCAAATCCAACGGATGATTTCAACTCCTTCGTTCCAACTCGGTATGCAGTACTATCAACAGCAAATGAGTGCTGCAGCGCAATAATTTTTTGCTGAACATTTTTTAAACTTTAAAACGGACAGGCTAAAGGCATTCTTTAGTCTGTCCGTTTTTTTATTTTCTAATGATAAAATACTGAAGTTTCGGATTTAACAAGGGCGGGCTGAAAGCCCAATGTAGCACATAGCCCAGGGCAAGCGAAGCGACACCCTGGGGTTCCCGCATAGTAGAGTCCCCGCGCCCTGAAAGGGCAAAAGCATTAACCCTTTATATTGTTATTCTTGCTTGATAGCTGATTTAGCGGTCTTAAAGTGGAACACCGTATGTATATTTTGTTCAATACTTGCGCCATGTCTTAAAGCTTTTGCCCTTACAGGGCGCGACTGCTCCAACACGCGATACCCAGGGTGTCGCTTCGCTTGCCCTGGGCTATGTGCTGTTGGGCTTTCAGCCCGCCCTTGTTAAATCCGAAACTTGAATAAAATAGGGCCTCTACAGAGATTTCTCTACAAAACGTTTCAGAACGCCCGAAATAGGGCTTTCGCTTACGTATATTTTACCATCGACGTTTTTTGCTTTCATGTTTCATTTTATGGTTTGAAGGTGCTGATAATCAGTGCTTTCAAATCATGAAACATAGTATCCCGATGTTTCATTTTTAGTTTCAATGTTTCATTCCAAAAACACTGAGGGAGAAAAACAAAAACACTGAGGGAGCGATTTCAAAACACTGAGGGAGCGAAACAAAAACACAATGGGAGCGCGCAGTCGCTCCCATTGTGTTTTGAAAAGTGAAACATGAAACTAAAAATGAAACATTGAAGCACAATGTTTCATCTTTCTAAACGTTTGATATTCAATCCGTTATAACGAAAAATGAAACATGAAAGATAAAACAAAGGTTTTAAAAACGTAAAGAAAAAACTAACCAAAATGAACATTAACGAAAAAAAATTAATGAAATAATTAATGGATAATTACATGATAATTAATGTTCTATACCAAGCGCGAAGCGCGTAACATCAATATTAGCGTTTTAAGTATAACGCGCTTCGCGCTTGGTATAGAACATTAATTATCATGTAATTATCCATTAATTATTTCATTAATTTTTTCGTTAATGTCCATCTATGTGTTGACGTTAAGGTACGGGGTCGTATCCACTGCCGCCCCAAGGGTGGCAACGGAGAATGCGGCGAATGGCCAAGTAAAGGCCTTTGAGTGGTCCATGCTTCTGTATGGCTTCAACGGCATATTGTGAGCAAGTAGGGGTGAATCTACACACGGGTGGAAATAGCGGTGAAATAGCGCGCTGATAGAAGCGTATGGGGGCTATAAGCAGACGGGATAAGAGTTGACGTATCATGAGGGCAGTTGTTGCATCACTTTCTCGCTAATGCGTTGTAAGGCCGTCTGCATACGTGTAGCCACAAGGTCGGTGCGCACGGGACGATCAGAGAGCCATATAAAGGCGATGTGGAGGGCTACATCGTCAGGCAAAGAGGCAAGAAATGCGGGTTTGAGGTGACGATACGCCTCTCGTAGCTGACGCTTGGCGCGGTTGCGATCGACAGCATGCTTAAAATGGCGTTTTGAGACGCTTAGCAGCACTTTTACCTGTGGTCCTTGCCCACTGTAAGCAAAGCGGCGAAACGTGACGCGTAGCGGAAATACGCTCATTGATTTGCAGCCTGAACTGAAGAGCGCTTCGATCTCGCTTTTCAAACAGAGGTGTTCGGGCTTGCGAAAGGTATATTGTTTCATTTCTTTTCTTCTATTTTTAGGGGGACGAGTTGACGGTTAAGTTAGGTTTAGTGGTCATTACGGCCTAAAACGAATGAAAAGTTTAAGCGAGAGTGCTTGGAGCTTATCACGCGCTTAAACTTTTCAATAATCTTCTATTCAATATGTTGTTTAAAGTAACTTACTTGTCAACTTGTTAACTAAAAAACTCGTCAACTAAATTACTTATTATGCTCTTCAAGGTACATCTCGATAGCTGCCGTCATGGAGCGAGCTTGAGGAGTTGGTGCGAAGCAGTCACAACGTAAGCCAGCGGTTTCGATTGCCTCTTTGGTGACGTTGCCAAAACATGCCATGCACGTGTTGCCTTGTTTGAAGTCAGGGAAATTTTCGAGGAGTGACTTTACACCAGCTGGTGTGAAGAGCACAATCATGTCGAAGTCAAAGGGTTTATCCTTCGGGTATTCGTCGGTCACGGTGCGATACATCACGCATTCGGTGTGTTTGAGCTTCTTAGCGTCAAGCATGTTGGCGATGTCGTCGTTGTGAACGTCAGAGAGGGGAATAAGGTAGTTTTCGGTCTTGTGCTTTGCCATTACCGTAACTAACTCAGACCAGCGTCCCGTAGTACCAAAGAAGACTTTACGCTTGCGATACTGAACGTACTTTTGAATGTAAAGAGCAATGGCTTCAGAAAGGCCAAAGTACTTCATGTCGTCGGGCATGGTAATGCGCATTTCCTTACAGAGTGTAAAGAAGAAGTCAACTGATACACGTGAAGTGAAAACAATGGCGGAATGGTCGAGAATTTGAACTTTTTGTTGACGGAATTCGCGAGTGGTGAGTCCTTCTACTTTGATGAAGGGGTGGAACGTAAACTCCACTTGCTCTTTCTTCTCAATGTCGAAGTAGGGGGATTTATCGGAAGTAGGTTTCGGCTGAGAAACAAGAATCTTCTTGATCATGGTCTACTTTTTTGTTCAGCGTGTGGACAGCCCTCGTGTGGGCCGTCGTGGTTATGCGTAATGTTAGTTAATTGTCAATAAATAATTGTTTGCGTAAGCAAGTGCGCGAAACAGAACTGAAATAGGTACTATTTCGAGGGTGCAAAAGTACAAAAAAAGATGCACCCAACCGAATGTGTAGTTGAAAAATATGCGTGAACACTTATACAATAGTAGCAATTTGCTAATTATAAGTAGACAGATGAAGCTGATACACATATTTTGAGGTGCCAAATCGAAATATACGACAAGGAGGCTCAATGGGAGCAGGGCTATGCCAAGACCTAAGGTGCAGAGCATGTAGGAGTTGGCCCATTGTTCGCACTGCTTGCGAGTAAAGAAGATGTTGTTGATAAAGGCGTAAACCCCCGTTTTCAGCATAAAATATAGGCTACAGATGGCAACGCTAACGCCCAATATCTTATAAGGTGAGATTTGGTTGAATACGTCGGCTTGATGCTCTTGTGTATAGTCGAAGAAGAGGACGCCGAGCATGATACACGTCTGAAAGACGAGGAACGCTTGTCCGCGCATCTCGGTCTGTGTACGTTGCACAAAAAGGTTTTCGCGTTGGCGGTGGTGGAAGAAGTCCTTTATCTGTTGGTGCAGGTAGTGGCGCGACCCCGATACGACTTTTACCATTAAGAAGAAGCTGAGCATTAGGATAATGGTAACGATGCTATCGGTGCGAAATTGGTAGGGAACGGGGTCGCCCGCTATGCCTGTGGGCTTGATACTCATCAGCGTTGAGTCTGACATGCCCGAAAGACTGTCTAATTCAGCTGCAAACTCATTTTGTGGCTTATAACGCAAGGATTCGGCCCAATGGTCGGTAGTGAGCATTTCGGGCTTCATCGTGAGGGGCTGCCCTGGGGCTAAGGGCCCCATGAGTCGAGGGTCGGGTGGAGTAGTGTCGGTCTCTGCTGCTCTGTGCCAATGATTATAGCGCACGCTGCTCTGTCCGCTTTCGCCAGCGAGAGCAGCCTGCTGTTCGGCCTGAGGAGTGGCCAATGTGTCGATTACGGTGGTGTGCATGGGAAAATACTAATGTGTAAATGCTTAGTGAATGTGCAAATGCTTGGGAAATGTGCAAATGTGAGAATGTGCAAATGTGCAAATGAGGGGAGATGCAAATGATTGTTTAATGTGTAAATGCTTGATTAATGATTACTGTGCAAATAATCTAATATTATTGAATTTGAGCAATGAAAGGCGTCCATTTGCACATTTGCACATTCTCACATTTGCACATTTCCCAAGCATTTGCACATTTCCCTATTAGCGCACTACATTGCGGCAAATTTGCGTACAGATTTGTCCCAAAGGGGCGTAGTTTGTGCCAAATGCAGTGCTTCGGCTGGGGTTTGTGCTACGTGCCAGATGGCAGCGTGTTGGCTACGCATAAAGTTCTCGGCAATGGCACGTTGTAATTGGGCGAGGAGTGCATCGTAATAATGGTTGGTGTTGAGCACGATGATGGGCTTAAGATAAAGTCCTAATTGCTTCCAAGTAATAATCTCGAGCAACTCTTCGAGTGTACCCACGCCTCCAGGTAGTGCAATGCAAGCATCGCTCTTTTCGGCCATGAGTTCTTTGCGTCGGTGCATATTGGGTGTAACGATGAGTTGACTCATGCCCGTGTGTTGCCAATGTTGGTCGATCATAAATTGAGGAATGATGCCAATGGCCTTTCCGCCTGCTGCTAAACAGGCATCGGCGCAAGCGCCCATCAACCCTGTGCGTCCAGCCCCATTAATGAGGGTATGTTTGCCATCAGCCATTAAGCGTCCCAACTCTTGTGCCGCCTCTACGTAGATGGTTGGCACTTGTCCGCTCGAAGCACTATATACGGTTATGTTCATGAGGTTTTAATATGCTAATATGCTAATGTGTTAATGTGCGAATGTGCAAATTAGTTAATGTGCTAATGAGTTAATGTGCTAATATGCTAATGTGCAAATGATTGAATGCGTTATAATCGTAGCAAACAAAGGCGACCATTTGCACATTTGCACATTCTCACATTTGCACATTAACATATTAACATATTAGCACATTAGGTTCACGCGCCAAAGGCCTTCTTAATCTCGTCTACCTTGTCTAACTTCTCCCAAGTGAAGAGTTCTACTTCCACTTGCTTGTCGGGCTGACCAGGGGCAGTGAAAGTCTTGGTCTTTACCTCAGGAGTGCGACCTACGTGGCCATAGCTTGCCGTCTCTTCGTAGATAGGCTGACGAAGTTTCAATGCACGCTCGATGGCTGCGGGACGGAGGTCGAATAGCTCACCAATCTTGTGTGCTATCTCGCCGTCGGTCATGTTGACGTGGCTACGGCCATAGGTGTCAACGTAAATAGAAATAGGTTCAGCCTTACCAATGGCATAGCTCAACTGAACCAACATCTCGTCGGCAACGCCTGCGGCTACCATGTTCTTGGCAATGTGGCGAGCGGCATAAGCAGCTGAGCGGTCTACCTTAGAAGGATCTTTACCTGAGAAGGCACCACCACCGTGTGCACCCTTGCCACCATAAGTATCAACAATGATCTTACGACCCGTTAAACCCGTGTCGCCGTGGGGGCCACCGATTACGAACTTACCCGTGGGGTTGACGTAGAACTTGATGTCGCCTTTGTGGAATAGCGCCTTAATCTCAGGCGTATGCACGCGTTCGTCGAGCACGCGAGGAATAACAATTTCTTCTACGTCCTTTTGGATCTTTGCTAACATCTGTCGGTCAGCTTCCTCTTGCGAACCTGCTTCTGCGGCAGAGATAAATTCATCGTGTTGTGTGCTAACGACAATGGTGTCGATGCGTTGCGCTACGTTGTCGTCGCTATATTCAATGGTCACCTGGCTCTTAGAGTCGGGACGAAGGTAAGTCATCACCTTGCCTTCACGACGGATTTCGCTCAACACGTACACAATGTCGTGTGCCAGCGAAAGGGGCAACGGCATGTAAGTGTCGGTCTCGTTATTTGCGTAGCCAAACATCATGCCTTGGTCGCCTGCGCCTTGAGCCATGGGGTCTTGGCGGTCAACGCCACGATTGATGTCGGCACTTTGTTCGTGAATGGCACTGAGAATGCCACAACTTTCGGCTTCAAACTTATATTCGGCCTTGGTGTAACCGATGCGTGCGATGGTGCGACGTACAACGTCTTGTAGGTCGACATAAGCTTCAGACTTTACTTCTCCAGCTACAACCACTTGTCCAGTGGTTACGAGCGTTTCGCAAGCTACTTTCGAGTTGGGGTCGTAGGCCAACAACTGGTCAAGCACGGCGTCAGATATTTGATCTGCCACCTTGTCGGGGTGTCCTTCTGACACCGATTCGGATGTAAATAAGTATCCCATTTTGTGGTTTTAATAAAAGTGTGGTAAAAACAACTGCCTGCTTTCGCATGGCGGAAACAGGCAGAGAATGAGATTCGGCTTCAAGTAAAATGTTTGCGTTCATAGTCTTGAGCGCCGTTTAATGATTAAAGGGCGTTCGTGATTACGAGTTTTAGCATTGTTTTTAAGAGGTTGCAAGCAGCCAAATCTGTCCTCTTTCCTAATTTCGTCTGCAAAGTTACGATACTTTACGCAAATATGCAAATAAAAGTTTTGACTCTTAACGAATTGTGTGGGTAAAATCATTTAAAGGCAATTTATCAGCCTAATTGGGGGGGGACGCGTCCTAACCTGGGGGCGACGCGTCCCCGCGTCGGCATTTGTTAGTCAAGGCTCGATGCCTTGACTAACAAATACATG
>UQHJ01000068.1 GCA_900540885.1 uncultured Prevotella sp. | reverse complement strand
CTCAAGGCACAAGCCCCTCGTTCACTGCAAGGCGTTACGATCAAGCGCATCACCAAAGAGATGCGCCGCTTAGGGGTACCTCGCCGCCATTTATGCGAAGGGAACGTTTGGGGTGTGAAGAAAAGGTAAAATTGCTATAAGCGTTTAGACACAAGTGACAAAGGAACTACTACAGCACCCCTTGCTTACTACTGCGCATCATCTCCTGTGTTGAGCGCAAAGGTTTTTGTTTTACTTCAAATGTAAAAGTAGGCGAAGAGCCTTGTACTTTTACTTCACGATATTGAGGCTGCGCCCCCATCATTTGGTCGAAGAGATCGGGCATGGCTATCACCTGTTGTAGCGTGGCCTTAAACTTTTGCACGCCAACGGTATACGTGCCTGGCTGCGTAGGAGCTACAACATACTGATTCCATACGAGAGTGTAATAAAGGCGACCATTCTCGCGTGTACGACCAGCAGTAGCATTTCGATTTATATTCAATTTGCGAACACTTGCTTTCCCCTTCACGCCAAATGTAGTCGTACTTTCAGCTTTCGCTATAGGGTCTGATGCATACAACACCACAGATAGGAGTACACTATCACCTGCATATACCTGCTCACGGTCGGGTAAGATACGTGCAAACAGTTCTGCCTTACGCTCTGCCGACATCGGTAGGGCGAAGACTATTAATAATAAGAGAGAGAGTATAAAACGATTCATATTTTATTCTGCATTAGTTTGTTCGTCTTCCAAATCAGCTAACCATGCTGTCGAATAAGCATCAGACGGCATGCGCCAATCTCCACGTGGACTGAGTGAACAACTTCCCACTTTAGGCCCATCTGGCAAACAAGAACGTTTAAACTGCTGAGAGAAGAAGCGACGTATAAAAGTACGAAGCCACTTGAGTATAACTTCAGGAGCGAAGTTGGTACCATTGCCCGTTCCGTCAAAAGCTCGACAAGCCAAGTAATAAATCTTTTGTGGACGGAAACCGAAGCGCAAGATATAATAAAGGAAGAAGTCATGCAATTCATAGGGGCCTACGAGGTCTTCAGTCACTTGCTTTATATTTCCTTCGTTATCCGCAGGTATGAGTTCCGGGCTAATCGGTGTATCAACGATATCGAGCAAGGTGAGACGACTCGCCTCATCAGCCATATTGCGCGCTGCCCAACTTACGAGGTGCTTAACTAATGTCTTAGGAATTGATGCATTCACACCATACATACTCATGTGGTCGCCATTATAAGTGGCCCAACCGAGCGCCAATTCACTTAAATCGCCCGTACCTACTACGAAACCGCCCATTTGACCTGCTGCGTCCATGAGGATTTGCGTGCGTTCGCGCGCTTGCGAATTTTCATACGTAAGGTCATGAACGTTTATATCATGGCCCAAGTCTTTAAAGTGTTGCGTAACAGCAGGCACGATTGATATTTCACGGATCGTAACTCCCAACTGCTTCATCAAGTTTATAGCGTTAGTATATGTGCGATCAGTTGTACCAAACCCTGGCATTGTTATACCTACGATGCCACGGCGATCACGTTCAAGCCTATCAAAGGTATGAACTGCGACGAGGAGTGCCAAGGTGGAATCCAAGCCACCACTTATACCGACTACTACCGTTTTTGCATGTGTATGTTCGATGCGACGAGCCAGTGCCTCACTCTGTATGCAGATAATCTCTTCACAGCGTTCGTCTAACGCTTCTCCTTCTGGCACAAAGGGGTGAGCATCAACAAAGCGCGTCAGCGTGAATGGAATATTACTTGTGTAAGGTTCCAATTCTATTTCGCGCAATGGTTCGACTTTCTCTGCAGCTACCGCATTGGCAAACGTCGTATTAGTACGGCGTTCTGCGCGAAGGCGTTCTACATCTATTTCACTGCAAATAAGTTGTTCGCTCATCGCAAAACGCTTTGCTTGTGCTAAGACTGTTCCATTTTCAGCAATAAAAGCTCTACCACTGAATACGAGGTCTTGCGTACTTTCACCATACCCACTACCAGCGTACACGTAGCCCGATACAAGTCGAGCACTTTGATTCGCTATAAGACTTTTTAAATAGTCAGCCTTTCCTATTAATTCATTGCTTGCACTAAGATTGAATATAATGTCAGCACCCGCCAATGCAAGGTGATTACTGGGAGGAGTGGGTGCCCAAAGGTCTTCACATATCTCGATACCAAAGATACAGTGCGAAGTCTTAAACAGTATATTCGTACTTAAGGGAACAGTTTGACCACAGAAGCGCAATTCTACACCTTGCCCCAACGTTTGCGATGAAGTAAACCAACGCTTCTCGTAGAACTCTTTGTAATTAGGTAAAAACGTTTTGGGAACAAGGCCACATACCTTACCTCGCTGAATAACCGCTGCACAGTTAAACAACATGCTATTATAGACAATAGGCACGCCAACAAGCGCCGTAACATTCAAGTTACGACTAAACTCCATAAGCTTTAGCAATGAGGACTCAGCCTCATCGATAAGTACTTGCTGTTGAAAGAGGTCTTGACACGTGTAGGCCGTTATTGACAATTCGGGTAGACAGAGTATCTCTATCCCCTGTCCTTCCGCGGTGGCCATTAAATTTTCTATTTGTTGAATATTGAAGGCACAATCGGCCACTTTCACAGAAGGTATTGCTGCTGCTACTTTAATAAAACCGTTTTGCATCGTATATACAATATATATATTGGTCTAATGAAGCCCATATTTGACTTCACACGTAAAAACATAAAAATGGCTGTACCAGTGATGTGATGAAACTCCGAGTAAAATAAGATTTGAGCTCCAGCCCATCTTTGTAATCCGACCCTACGCAATGCGCATATCGGCACGCCATCGAAGAACTGGTTGACTCGGTTTTCAGTTTATTATTGATGAGTATCCCAATCTAACCGGTACAGCCTAAATGATGTTGCAAATATACAATCAAGCATTTTACCCAACAAGCGTTTTGTTGCATTTTTTTTAAGAATTTTATTTTTTCTCTATTTTACATAGAAAAGTGTAAGCATCTCACTTTTTCTTATTAAGTTTACACCCAAATGCGCAATAGTGCCATTTTATTTACTTCTTTAACTACAGCGTCTCATAAGGCACTCAACACTTTTATCATGAAAAACCTTCAATTCCACATTACATACCACACCTATAACGACTGCCATCCCGAATTAGTTTACTCCGTCGATGGGGGCGACACACAATATTTGCCTCTACAGAGCAACGACAATGCTTTATGGCAAACGAGCTTAAAAGTCGCACCAGCGAGCAAACATATAAGATATGCTTACCAAATCGTCAATAATGACAATCAATTGGTACGTGTTGAACCTAACAATTGGCGAATATTTTACTTTAATCACCGAACTGATGTCTGCTTTTTCGATACATGGACGGAACACGCTATGAGTAGCATCTATCATCGGGAGGCTTTCGAAAAGTGTATTCTACAACCTTGCGGAGGCGAACGACTTCACATGGATTTGCTCACATCGCCCTACTTACTCCTCCTGCACGCGCTCCCCCCCACAGATAATCTGCGTTGGGCCGTTATTGGCAGTACGAAGCGTTGGGGCAACTGGCAAACACACGAAGCCAGACTACTACAACGCACTGGCACTTACGAATGGGCACTTCCACTATCACGCAAGGATTTCGAGGAAGGCGTTAGCTATAAATACGTCCTAATAGACACTACACGTCCCGACACCGTCATTTGGGAACAGGGTGGCAACCGCGAACTCATCGGTATGCCTTACCCCGAAAAAGCTTCTGCCATTCGACAAGATGAGATGCCACAAATCGACATGCCTCTTTGGCACGGAGCGGGCTGTGTTATCCCAGTATTTTCACTCCGTAGCCAAACAAGTAGTGGCATAGGTGACTTTGGCGACCTTTGCAAGTTTGTACATTGGGCTGCTGAAGTAGGCATGCGTGCCGTACAATTGCTCCCCATAAATGACACTACACGAACGGGGAGCTGGCACGACTCTTATCCTTATAATGGCATTTCGGTCTTTGCGCTCCACCCCATTTACCTTGATATGCGTGAGTGGAGTTCATCACAAGCATACGCCACCTATCAACATGAAGGAGAAGAACTTAATCTATTACCACAGATAGACTACGAACGCGTATTCCAATTGAAAACAAAGTTTGCCCGCGCTTTATTTAAAGAGAATGGTAAACGAACGATAGCCTCTGCCGCGTTTAAAAAGTTCTATCACGATAACGAGCAATGGCTCACAGCGTATACTTCCTTTTGTGCCTTACGCGACCTTTACCACACGGCTGACTTCCGTTCTTGGCCAGCCGATGCGCCCACGCCCGACACGATTGAACAATTTGTCCACGCTCACCCACAATTGGAAGAGGCGCGCACCTATTATGCCTACGTTCAATTTTTGCTCCATTGCCAAATGCAGCAAGCGCACGATGAAGCACGCAAATTAGGTGTCATATTAAAAGGAGACATTCCTATTGGCATTAGTCGTGATAGCGTCCCCACTTGGGTTGACGGCCGATTGTTTCACTTTAACGGACAAGCGGGAGCTCCCCCAGATGATTTTGCCGTACACGGGCAAAATTGGGGATTTCCTACTTATAATTGGAACGAAATGGCCAAAGATAACTATGCTTGGTGGCGCAAACGACTCCACCACATGCAGCAATACTTTGATGCCTACCGCATTGATCATGTATTAGGGTTCTTCCGTATATGGGAGGTTCCAACAAATCAGATTTATGGCCTATTAGGGTATTTCCGCCCAGCGTTGCCTTTCTCAATCAGTGAGATTGGACACTTCGGATTTACCGAAGACGTTGCCTCACTTTGCATTCCACAGGTAAATGAAGCGTACTTACAACAACTTATCGCCGAAACCCAAAACGAGCATTTAACCGAACAGTATTTTGAGCCTCTCAATAATCATAGCTACACTTTAAAAGAAGGCTATCGTTCGCAACGTGCGCTCATGCAATTATTGCCTGAAGGAAAGACGCGACAAGCATTACTCAACGTCGCTTGTGAGGTGCTCTTCATTCAAGACCCTGAACGTCACGACTTGTACCACCCTCGCATTGCGGCTCAACTGACCCACCTCTACACTACTCTATCTGACCAAAATCGCGATGCTTTTAATCGCTTGCATGACGACTTCTTCTATCATCGCAACAATCAGTTTTGGGCAGACGAAGCGATGAAGAAGATACCCACCGTTACGCAAAGCAGCGACAATCAACACCCAACACTACAACTATACCCCCTGCAAGGAACGGGTATGTTGCCCTGTGCTGAAGATTTAGGTATGGTTCCAGCTTCTGTAAAGGGGGTATTAGAGCGTCTTCAAATTCTTTCGCTTGAAATACAACGAATGCCTAAGGAATATGGAGTACGATTTGGACATTTAAATAACAACCCTTACCTTTCGGTTACCACAATAGCCACACACGACATGCCTCCCTTGCGCCTATGGTGGCAGCAAAATGCTGAACGAAGACAGGCTTTCTGGAACGAAGCACTTCACCACGAAGGTGAAGCTCCTACTGAAGCCACTCCAGAGATATGCGAAGAGATTATTAAGCAACATCTGCAATCGCCTTCTATGCTATGCTTATTAGCTTTACAAGATTGGCTTTCTATCTCGCCCACCTTACGAAGCAAGCACCCCGAAACGGAACAAATCAACGACCCCGCCAACCCCAACCAATATTGGCGCTATCGCATGCACTTAACCATTGAAGAACTCATGCAACAAAGCGGATTTAATGACAAAATTCGCGCTTTGATTGCTCAACGATCATAACCTATAAGGGTGTCCTAAAACAATATTAGGACACCCTTATTTTCTCTTTTCAACCGAAAGTAATAGCCATAGAACCATTTTAACCGATCACCACACAACCCCGTCTATAACCATTTTTTACGACATATTCATACCCCTTAAACGAAAAATGCCTAACTTTGCCACGTCCTATAAAACATATCTGTGCTAACAATCACTTTGAAAGCCTTATAATTGGGCTACAACTTGCACAGATTGTACCAAACAATAACTTAAACAAAAGCAATAAAACGAAATATGAAATTTACCGAACGCAACGGACTTAACCTCTTTGAGGTGAACGAAGATGTACTCAGCAAGTGGGACAAGCAAGACTTATTCCACAAGAGTATGAGTGAACGCGAAGGTTGCCCTTCATTCGTATTTTTTGAAGGTCCTCCCTCTGCTAACGGACATCCAGGCATTCACCACGTAATGGCACGTACTATCAAGGACGTATTCTGCCGTTACAAGACCATGCAAGGCTTCCAAGTAAAGCGTAAAGCTGGTTGGGACACACACGGACTTCCTGTCGAATTGGGTGTTGAAAAAGAACTTGGCATTACTAAAGAGGACATCGGTAAATCTATCTCTATCGAAGACTATAACGCGCGTTGCCGTCAAAACGTAATGAAGTTTACGCAAGAGTGGACCGACCTTAGCCACTTAATGGGCTATTGGGTTGACATGGAACACCCTTACATTACCTACGAAAACTCTTACATCGAAACGCTTTGGTGGCTTCTCGGACAACTTTACAAGAAGGGACTTCTTTATAAGGGCTACACTATTCAACCCTACTCTCCGGCAGCTGGTACGGGACTTAGCTCACATGAGTTAAATCAACCTGGTTGCTACCGCGACGTAAAGGATACGACTGTTACCGCCCAATTTGCTATTCTCGACCCTAAACCTGAGATGACAAAGTGGGGCAAGCCCTATTTCTTGGCATGGACTACGACTCCTTGGACATTGCCTTCTAACACGGCTCTCTGCGTTGGTCCCAACATTACTTACGTAGCTGTTGAGACATTCAATCCCTATAATGGCGAACCTATGACCGCTATTATGGGTAAGGATCGCTTGGCTGCTTACTTCAAAGCTGAAGGCGAAAACGCTGACTTCGACGCTTACCAACAAGGCGACAAGGTTATCCCCTACCGCGTTGTTGGCGAATGGAAGGGTAGCGAACTCGTAGGTATGCACTACAAGCAACTCATGCCATGGGTGAAACCTACCGAAAAGGTGGAAGACAATGCTCCTGTCTGGGTGAAAGAATACGCAGCTAATCACGCTGACAAGTGTTTTACCTCAGGCATTGACACGTTTGTTGAACTTGAAGAATTAGCCTTCCGCGTAATCCCTGGCGATTACGTTACCACGGAGGATGGTACAGGTATCGTTCACATTGCCCCCACCTTTGGTGCTGACGATGCCAAGGTGGCGAAAGCTGCTGGCATTCCTTCGCTCTTCCTCATCAACAAGGCTGGCGAAACACGCCCCATGGTCGACCTCACGGGTAAGTATTACCTTATCGACGAACTCTGCGATACGTTTGTAAACAAGTGTGTTAACACTGAGGCTTACAGCCACCACGCTGGTGACTACGTGAAGAATGCCTACGCACCTGAATTTAACAAGGACGGAAAGTATGACGAAAAGGCTGCAGCAAAGGCTGAAGACTTGAACATCATCATCTGCCTTGAAATGAAGCAAGCGGGTGAGGCTTTTAAGATCGAAAAGCACGTACACAACTATCCACACTGTTGGCGTACGGACAAACCTATCCTCTACTATCCACTCGATAGTTGGTTCATTCGCAGCTCTGCCTTAAAAGAGCGCATGATGGAACTTAACAATGGTATCCTCTGGAAGCCCGCCAGCACAGGTTCGGGCCGCTTCGGCAAATGGCTCGAAAATCTTAACGACTGGAATCTGAGCCGTTCACGTTATTGGGGCACTCCTCTACCTATTTGGCGCAATGCCGAGACACGTGAGGAGATCTGCATCAGTTCGCTCGAACAACTTTACAACGAAATAGAGAAGAGCGTTGCAGCTGGCTTTATGTCGTCTAATCCCTTGAAGGATAAAGGCTTCGTTCCTGGCGATTATTCTACTGAGAACTACCACCGCATCGACCTCCACCGTCCTTACGTTGACAACATTACGTTGGTTTCAGCTACGGGCAAACCGATGAAGCGTGAAACGGACTTGATCGACGTTTGGTTTGACTCTGGTTCTATGCCTTACGCTCAGATACACTATCCGTTCGAGAATAAAGAGGTTCTTGACAATCGCACCGTCTATCCTGCCGACTTCATTGCCGAAGGCGTTGACCAAACGCGCGGTTGGTTCTTTACACTTCACGCCATTGCCACAATGGTATTTGACAGCGTAGCCTTTAAGGCAGTTATCAGTAATGGCCTCGTACTCGACAAGAATGGCAACAAGATGTCGAAGCGCTTAGGCAATGCTGTAGAGCCTTTCGGTGCTATTAAGAAATACGGTTCTGACCCCTTGCGTTGGTATATGATTACCAACTCTTCACCATGGGATAATCTTAAGTTCGATGAAGAGGGTGTACAAGAAGTAGCACGCACTTTCTTTGGCAAATTGTACCAAACGTACTCTTTCTTTGCCATGTACGCTAATGTCGACAACTTCAACCCTGAAACAGCACAAGTTTCCTACAACGAGCGCCCTGAAATCGACCGCTGGATTCTCTCTGAACTCAACACGCTCATTAAGAATGTTGCTGCCGACTATGAGGACTACGAACCTACCAAGGCGGGCCGCTTGATTCAGCAGTTTGTCATCGACAACCTCTCTAACTGGCACGTTCGCTTGAGCCGTAAGCGCTTCTGGGGCGGCGGTATGAACACTGATAAGTTGAGTGCTTATCAAACGCTTTACACTTGCCTCGTAACCGTAGCAAAACTTATGGCTCCTATCGCTCCCTTCTATGCCGACCGCCTTTACAGCGACTTAACGCAAGGCATCTGTGGTAGCGCAGAGAGTGTACACTTAGCTACTTTCCCTAAAGCTGACGAAGCCTGCATTGATAAAGCGCTTGAACGTCGCATGGAATTAGCACAAGTCGTTTCTTCTATGACACTTTCTCTGCGTAAGAAGGAACACGTCATTGTACGCCAACCGCTGCAGTGCATCTCTATTCCTGTTACTGACAGTCAATTGCGCGACGACCTTGAACAGGTTAAGCAACTTATTCTCGACGAAGTTAATGTCAAGGAGTTGCGCTATGCCGATGCCAATATGTTGGAGAAGAAGGTAAAGTGTAACTTCCGCGTAATGGGTAAGAAGTTTGGCAAGTTGATGAAGGCCGTTAATGCTGCCGTTACAGCACTTAACCAAGACGATATTAATCGCCTCGACGCTGAAGGTAAACTTTCGCTCACAGTTGAGGGACAAACGATTGAAGTAGAACGTACTGACGTCGACATCATCAGCGAAGATATGCCGGGTTGGACGGTTGCTAACGAAGGCGCACTCACGGTTGCGCTCGACCTCGAAATCACTCCTGAACTCAAGAACGAAGGTATCGCACGCGAAATCGTAAAACGTATCCAAACCTTCCGCAAAGAAAGCGGATTCGAAATCACTGACCGCATCAATATTGTGTTAGAAGAGAACGAATCTACTTCTGCTGCAATCAGCACGTTTGGCAACTACATTGCATCACAAGTATTGGCCGACAGTATCTCGACAAGCAATACAGTCGACAATGCCAATACTACATTCGACTTTGACGACTTCAAGCTCAACGTTTCTATCGTTAAAGCATAAAATGACATTATGAGAAAAGGTATGAGCGAGAGGCATTCGTAATAAACACAATGTGCATCTTGCTCATGCCTATTCATATACCCCACTACATCACAAACCTATAACTAACAAATGCCATGACTGAAAAGAAAAGATACTCTGATGAAGAACTTGAAGAGTTCAAGCAAATCATCTTAAAGAAATTAGAACTTGCTAAAAGTGACTATCAGCAGATGATGGACACATTGAGCAACAAAGGGGGCAACGACGTCGACGACACCATGCCTACCTATAAGGTACTTGAAGAGGGTTCTCTCAACCAAACCAAAGAAGAACTTACCACCATGGCAGCTCGCCAACAAAAGTTTATTCAATCTCTGCAAGCTGCTCTCCTTCGCATCGAAAACAAGACATACGGCATCTGCCGCGTAACAGGCAAACTCATTCCTAAAGAGCGACTCCGTGCCGTGCCTCATGCCACACTGAGCATTGAAGCTAAACAAGCAAGATAACCTATTGTTAATGTGCAAATGTGAGAATGTGAGAATGATTTGATGTTTTAACAACTGAGCATACAAAGGCAACCATTCACACATTTGCACATTTGCACATTATATTACATTTCTCCTCTGACCATGCGCATAAACAAACGCCATATAGTAGCAATACTCATTATATTGGCTGTGATTATCATAGACCAACTGATTAAAATCGAGATCAAAACGAACTTCATGCTTCACGAAGACTATCGTGTAGCAGGTGATTGGTTTCACCTGCTCTTCACCGAAAACCGTGGCATGGCTTTCGGCATGCAATTCGTTGGCACCATGTTTCTCGCCCTCTTCCGTGTTATTGCTATCGGCTTTTTCTGCACGATTCTTAATAAAATTATCCGACAAAAAGCCCCTTACGGCCTCATCGGCTGTGTTGCTATGATTATAGCTGGAGCCGCTGGCAATATTATAGACAATCTATTCTATGGTCTCATCTTTACCGAAAGCACTCCCTACTCCTTAGCTCAACTTGTACCTTTTGGAGAAGGATAT
This sequence comes from uncultured Prevotella sp., assembly GCA_900540885.1. Lineage (GTDB taxonomy): Bacteria > Bacteroidota > Bacteroidia > Bacteroidales > Bacteroidaceae > Alloprevotella. The sequence goes on along the minus strand of UQHJ01000068.1, from coordinate 1,704 downwards.
GGTGCTTTTCTCTCTGGTAAGGTGGTTGATATGTTTTACTTTCCTCTTTTCACATGGCCCGAATGGATGCCTTTCGTAGGAGGCAACACTTTCTTTGGCGCTATCTTCAACTTTGCCGATGCTTCTATCAGTTGTGGTGCCGTGGCTTTAATCCTTTTTTATTATAAGAGCATTGCCAAATTAGGCATTTTCAACACTGCTAAACAAAAATAGTTTCGATTCCGATTTCGACCCGATAAAAGTCCGTTTTATGTCAGTTATCACTCGCCTATCATTCCTCCCTGCTCTTATCCTAACACTTTTTAGCCTCTGTTCTTGCCACTCTGACCCCATACCAGAAGACGTAATCGAAGCTAACAAGTTAGAAAAGATACTCTACGATTATCACCTTGCACAAAGTTTAGCACAACAGTCCGCCCCAGATAGTATCAACTATTATACGCGACTCTATCAAGCAGCGGTATTTCAAAAGTATGGCATAACACAAGCTGAGTTCGACCATACGATGCAATGGTACGAAAGCCATGCAGATAAACTCAAAAAAATCTACGAGCACCTTTCAGCACAATTAGGAGGCGATGAACAGTCACCCACTTCTCCTGCACTATTAGCAAAGAATAGTCTCACTTCCAACGATACGCTTAATATATGGCACGGCCCCTCAAGCCTATTGCTCAACTCTCAAAGCACGAACCGATTTAAATATACGCAACGTGCCGACACTGCTATTCAAGCTGGCGACGAACTTCAATGGTGCTTCAACGTTGACTGGTTCTACCACGACGGCGAACGACGCGTTGTTGCTTGTGCCGTTATTCACTATGAGGGCGACTCTACGGCCGTGATGCAAAAGTTTGTTTACACAAGCGGGCCTCAACAAGCTAATATAACGATAGGTAAACTTAAGGTTCAGCACATTGACTGCTTTATCTATCAATGCACCTCTTGGGCTGACAGAGTGCGTATTGCTTCTATCACCAACATGCGCTTATATCGCTTACGCTCTAAGAACAAAGCTACTGAAGAGAATACATCAGATCATCAATTCAACACCGATAGTACGCAGCGTAAATTAAGACTCAACAATCCACAACTACGCCTACGCGATAGCCTAATAAAGGAAGAAAAGAGCAACGAAACGAAACCACACTTTATCTAACAACAAACAACATATCGGATTTAGCACCCTAAACCGTGCTAAATCCGATTTTTCAAACTATACTCAACCTCATGCTTCACAAAATAGCCTACGCAAGAGTTGTACTACCCTCTGGCAAAACGCTCCACCGCGAAGTCATCGTCTTTAACGACAACAATGAAGTTATAGACCATTTTCCTTTAACTGAAGAACTTCCTTTCGTAGAGTGGAAAGACGAAACCTTTCGTCTATAATAAATGTTTGGAACGCAGCAAGTGGAAGGCCCACCCCCACTTGCTGCGTTTCAAACATTTTTGGACTATAGGGTTATAACGAACAACAAAAAAAGGAGAACCATTAAAGATTCTCCTATGTTTAACGTGGGCGTTGACGGATTCGAACCGCCGACCCTCTGCTTGTAAGGCAGATGCTCTGAACCAGCTGAGCTAAACGCCCTCAAAATATCTATGAGGCTTATTTGCAAATATTTGTGGGCGTTGACGGATTCGAACCGCCGACCCTCTGCTTGTAAGGCAGATGCTCTGAACCAGCTGAGCTAAACGCCC
>UQHJ01000067.1 GCA_900540885.1 uncultured Prevotella sp. | reverse complement strand
GGTACTGCACACCCGCGGGAGAGTAGGTCGCCGCCAACTTTTTTACAAGCCTCTTTCAACAGATTTGTTGAGAGAGGTTTTTTTTTGTGCGTTAGTTTTTTGGGAGGGCGTCCTTACCTGAACTGGGGGTATCGCGTCCTCACCTGAAGATGATGCGTCCTCACCTGGGGGCGACGCGTCCCCGCGTCGGTATTGTCAAGTTGGGGGTCGATCCCCCAACTTGGCAATGAGAAAATGTATTGTATTTGCTTGTCAAGGCATCGAGCCTTGCCAAGCAAATGCCGACGCGGGGACGCGTCGCCCCCAGGTGAGGGCTCGATTCCCCAACTTGGCAATAAGAAAATGTATTGTATTTGCTTGTCAAGGCATCGAGCCTTGTCAAGCAAATGCCGACGCGGGGACGCGTCGCCCCCAGGTGAGGACGCGATTCCCCCAAGTGAGGACGGTTTTTTTGCTCGCAATGAAAAAGATTAATGATAGATTAATGGTGATTAATGTTAAAAAAAGACTCGCGAAGCGAGCCTTCGTATTATCCTAAGCATTATTCGTTTTACGCGAGCATTAGCCTCTAACATAGATTTAAAATGTTTCGCGAAGTGTGAAAAATTCTCGTTTTTTATCTAAAATCAAGGGGTGAAATCTCAAAAAAGATTTATAAACTATCGAGTTCCTATTTTTTGTTTGTTTTTTCGGTTTCTATCGTTGTATCTTTGTATAAAGTTTAAGTGATTAGGTGCTTAATAGTTGCAATTTGATACATGATTGTTATCAGAGCCTTGTTTCGCACTTAACGCGCTTTGTGATAATTCAATTATAGTTGAATGTACACATACCTAAAATGCTTATGGATAGAATTTTACTTATATTATCCTCACTCCTCTTATTCACTTCGTGTGCTGAGCAATATAATATAGCTGGCAATTCAAACATCGCTTGTTTGGATGGTCGTATGCTTTATTTACGCGTTTCGTCAGTAGACAAAGGTGGCGAACATCGTGCGGTGCAGCAAACGAGTTTGTCGGTTTGTCTGGACTCTTGCAAGGTGGTACACGGAAAGTTTAGTTTTGAGGGTGACGTTGATTCAGCACGCATGGCGATGCTCTATACGGGAAATCAGTGCGTAATGCCTTTGGTGCTTGAAAATGGTAATTTGAGTATCCAAGTAGATAATGCCTTACAACGCGTATCGGGTGGCCCGCTGAATGATAAATTATACAATTTCTTTAAAAAGCGTACTCGCTTAGACAATGAACTGTGGGAATTACAGCAGTCAACGATACGTATGATGCGTGAAGGGCAGTCGCCTTTAGAGATTCAACGCAAGGTAGGTAAGAAGATGCGGCAGTTAGCAAAGAAAACAGAGGAACTTGAAACGAAATTTGTAATGGACAATTACAATAATGTGTTAGGTCCAGGTTTCTTCCGGTTATTGTGTAGCCAATATCCTTCTCCAATCATGACTGAGCAGATACAGCATATCGTTAGTTCTGCTCCCTCACATTTCTTAAACGATCCCTTCGTCAATGCTTACGTAAGGCAAGCGCAGACTCGTATGGCTATTCAGACTGCTCCGTAAAGGATGACTCTTCAATGGAATTGTTAGTAAAACATTTATATTGCAAGATTACAAAGCATTCACTTGTTGTATACAATAGGTGCGCTTTGTAATCTTTTTTGCTCCATAACATAACACATCGTGTGGGTAAAATCGACAAACTGCAATTTGTCGATTTTACCCACACGATGCGTTATAGTGACGTTTTTAGATGCTTATAGTCTTCTAAGCGCTCCTAATAATTCAGAATTTTCGGTCGGTAGGCCGATGCTGATGCGCAAGCACCCTTTAATGGGGTAAGTGGCAATGCCTGCGCGTAAGAGGTATTTGTAAATAGCAGCGCTGTCGGTGAAGCGAACTAAGAGGAAGTTTGCGTCAGAGTGGTAAATGTGTTGACATTGCTTAAGGTCGCTCAAAGCAAGGCGTACCTTGTTGCGCTCGTCTATGATTTGGCGTGCCCATTTGTCGACGTTCAAGCGGTGCTTCACCATTTGCGTGGCTTGTTCGATAACAGGGGTGCTTACTGGGTGAGTGAGTCCGATCTTTGTAATCTCTTCAATCACTTCGGGGTGAGCCACAATGGCCGAAAGGTGGAGTCCAGCTAAAGACCATGCGTGAGAGAAAGAGCGAATGATGATAAGGTTCTTATACTTATTAAGGAGTTCAAGCACCGAAGCTTGAGGGGCAAAGTCGATGTACGATTCGTCTACAACGACGATACCTTCAAAGAGCTGTAAGATCGTTTCTATCTCTTGACGGTCTAACAAGTTACCAGTAGGAGAGTTGGGCGAACAAAGGAAAATGATGCGTGTCGTTCCGCTTACGGTGTCAAGCACGGTGTCGGCCGAAAGTTCATAATCCGTTTCGCGCAGCGCAGCTTCGCGATATTCAATGCGGTTGGCCAAGGCGCGACGCTTATATATAAGTCGTGTCGGTTCGGCTGCAACCACGCTGTCGCGGTTGGGAAACGCGTTGACACGTATAATCAAATCGATAGCCCCTTCCGTGCCGTCGCCACAGAGGTAGGTGCATTGTTCTGGAATATGTTCATGTCGTCCCCAGTTGCGCTTCAACGTGCGAAGTATATTGTCGTCGGGGTAGCGATTATAAGGAGCGTTGAAGGGTGACTCATTAGCGTCCAAATGCAGTTTCGCTTTTGTGCGTGGACGTGGTGCTTTAATATTTTCGGGTAGTTTCATAGTGCAAATTTATATATAAACTGCGAGTTTGTGCATCGGTGCTGTAAAGAAAAGTTTTTTGTAATAAAGATGAATGAAAATGTTTAATATTTTCGTTTTATGATAAGGACGTGATTTCGTGCGTAAATAAGAATGTAATGAATTGTAAATCAATGAGTAATGTGTTTTATAGCAGTAGTATCGTTATAATAGAGAAACGTGCGAAAGTGGAAGGAATGAAGAAAAATATCACTTTTTTGCGTCAAAAGTTTGGTACTTTAGAAAAAAGTCGTACCTTTGCATCGCGTTTGAGAAACAACGCAACTAAGGTATAAGGAAGTTTGGGTGAGTGGCTGAAACCACCAGTTTGCTAAACTGACGTACGGGTTTACCGTACCGGGGGTTCGAATCCCCCAGCTTCCGCACTTGGCGCTTTCATCTAATGGTTAGGATACATGCCTCTCACGCATGGTATACGGGTTCGATTCCCGTAGGCGCTACAAATCGTAAAACTGCTGAAAATCAAGCATTTCGCTAAATTTTCAGCAGTTTTTTTTATGCTTTCTCAAGCCGATATTTCGCTTATTTCTTGCAAAATATTGCCCAAAAACGACTATAGTTGTCAAAAAAGAGTGCAAAATCCGTGCATGATAATTATTAAAATCATTATTTATGATGATTTATGCCTAAAAAACTGAAGCTACTTTTGCAAAGTAGTACTACAAACATACACCTATAGCCTTACATATTATACAAAATATAATAACATAACAACAGATAAGTTCATCATTAGAAAAAACTATAGTAAACCAAATCCTAAATAACATTTCTATGAAGAAAATCAGATATCTTTTTATGGTGTCAGCATTTCTGACAGCCATTCCCTTAGTTGCACAAACTGAGGAAGATGCCAAATTGGTGGCACAGAAATTCTTGCAAGCTAAGAAGGGTGCGTTGCTCAAACTATCTACTGTGGAGGTAAAGAGTGAAGTGCCTAATGCAGCAAAGGCAAAGGGCAAAAATGTCAACGCGTCTCAAATCGGGGGTAAAATATTCGCCTTCAATGCCGATAAGGGAGGCTTTGCAGTAGTATGCGCGGGCAATGGCCAAACTGCCGTTGCTGGCTATTCTGATAAGGGTAAAATTGAGGTAGACAAGATGCCTGAAGCCATGAAGGCTTGGTTGTCGTCTTATGCCTCTGCTATGAACAACGCAGCTACTGATGCCACGTCCAAACCCTACTCTTATGTAGGACCTACCGTAGAGCCTGTAGCTCCCCTCATTAAGACACAGTGGGGGCAAAGTGCTCCTTTCAACGGCAAATGTCCGTCAAATGGTAAGCAAACGGCGGTGGCTGGTTGTGTGCCAGTAGCCTTAGCTCAAGTGCTCAACTATTATCATTCTGACCATAAAGGCACGGGAGAACTCTATTATGCTCATATCGAGTCAGAAACGGAATATAACATCAATTATGCCAACGTTTCGTATGATTGGAGCAATATGCTTGACACCTACGATACGGGTAACTACTCACAAGCTCAAGCTGATGCGGTAGCTAAACTGATGTTGGAATGTGGTGTGGCTAGTAAGGCTGAATATGGATATGGCGAAACCTCAGCTAGTGCTCCTTATGTTGCTCTCAATAAGTATTATGGCTTTGACTGTACTTACTTAAGAAGAGGGTATTTTGTACCTGGTCAATCTTTGGCGGGTGTATCACCAAAGCGTTACGCTCAACCTACCTCAAAGTGGATAAAAATAATACAAGACGAACTTACGGCAGGACGTCCAATCATCTATACAGCCGATAATGCAGACGATCCAAACTATGGACTCCCCATACATGATGACGACTATATGAGCCATTGTTTTATTATAGACGGCATAGATTCTGACAATTATGTACATTGTAATTGGGGGTGGCGCGGTGCATACGATGGCTATTACGATGTAGCAATGTTGCATCCAACTCCTGTGAAGGATTTTGATTATCATCATGAAATGATTGTGGGCATTCAACCTAGTCAAGAGCCATATGTGAAAAAAGTATCTATGGCATTACAACCATATAATAACTATTATTTTTTGTATACCAACTCATATGGTTCAGATGATGATGCTGATAACGATGATGATGACGATAGCAGTGTAAGTTTCTCTATAGTGCTCGCGAAGGAAGGCTCTATTGAGAAAGTTGTAAGTAGTTATCGAGCTAATATTGTTGCGTATCCCTATGTCAATAGATATAGTTTACAAAATAGTTGGCCAATCAATACAGACGGATTGAAAGATGGCGTCTATCAAATTCGCTTAGCATATAAAGATAGCCAATCTCAGTATAAACTTAGCCCTTGTCCAGATGCGCTTGCTCCTACAGTAACCATTCAGAATAATGGTGCAGATGTAACTTTCCAAGGCATTGGTGATGATGATCTTGTCGATGGCTTGACTATCGAAGATATTACTCCTGCCAGTGAAATCTATGCCGGCACAACATTCTATTTGGCAGTGAAGGCACATCATGGACGTTCGAACGGTATCGGTCTTATTTTTCGCAATATGGAAACAGGAGCCATTTATGGAGGATACAATGGAGGTACATCTTGGGTATCCTTTACATCTGCTTATGACGACCAGACCTCTACAGAAATATTCAAATTCGTTCCTAAAAACGAGAAGAATGGCTTCTCCATGCCTGCCGGACGTTACAAAATTGAATTGGATAATGAAGATTATGAAGATGATGAAGATGATGAAGATGATGATGATGTTAAGCTAAATGGCGAATTTTATATAGATGTAGCTGAACGTCCGTCTTATCCTATCATGGATGGTAGTGATTGGTGTAGTATGGATTTTAATACAACTTATTATGATAGCGAGGATTATAAAGAACTTAATGCCAGTGATAGGTTAGGATATATCACTGTTGGTAAAAAAGGGAATTTTGAACTCAATTACTTAATTCCTCAGTATACCTATGCTAATAAGGTAGAAGCCCCCGTAACCGTAAAAGTATACATGATGAATGTTGATACAAGTGAAGAAATACCTGTAGGCATTGATTATAATTGGACACCTGGAAAGAAGATAGAATTAAACCTCCTTCCTACTCCTTTAGAAGGAAAGTTCAGATTTCGTAGCATATATGAAGTGAATGGAATCAAAAGAGGTGGATTGGTGCAACATAAGAAGAAACCATACTACAACATTCTTCACGACTCTAACACGTATGATGATATCTGCCAATTAGTTTCGACAAAAGTAGTGAAGGAAAATGATGACAACCACCTTCAGGTTGTACTCAAAAGAACTAATCAAGATGCTCTGTGGTATCCAGAATACGCCAAGGCTATTATCTATGACAAAGCGAATGATGAAATCAGCATGGAAGGACAAGAATTTACTTTCGCAAGCCAAGCAGAAGCAAATGCGCCATTTAAGGTAAAGTTTACAACTCCACTGTCGGAGGATAAAGAATACGACGTATGGTTACTGACTGCCAGTTGTGAAGCTTACAACAAATACTTTGTAACGGATGATAACGGGCAAATAGCTCATATCCACGTTGACAAGGATATGATTTCGGACATCTCACAGGTGTCTTTGGCGGACGAACTCTTTAGCAGGGGCGAACAAGTAAAGGTATATGACCTAAAAGGCATTTTAATAAAGAACATGGCAGCTTCTGATCACATGTGGAACGATCTGCAAAATCAATTGCCTTCAGGCATTTACATTCTAAAGTCTTCTAAACGTACCATTAAGTTTAAGAAGTAAGAGCGTAGTTAATAAAAGTGCTCAGAATTATTTCGATACAATAATTCCGAGCACTTTTATTTATGTATAGGCTCTGTAACGAATCGTGTGGATAAACTGCAATTTATCTGTCTAATTGGGGGGGCGCGTTAATTGGGGGGCGGGTTTTTAACCCGCGGCAGCAGCAAGTTGCTTATAGTCGCTTAGTGACTATAAGTAGATGTTCAAGCCTGCTGCTGCCGCGGGTTACAAACCCGCCCCCCAATTAGGCAGATAAATTGCAGTTTATTTTTGTCATTAAAGCATTTTATCCACACGATTCGTCACAGAGTCAGTTTAAAGCTTAAGTTTGTTAAACTTCTTGATTCCTCGGGCGTAGTAGAGCCAAAGAATGCTTTGGGAAATGCGTTCGGGAATGTCTTTTCCCTTGTTAATAGCCATATTAAGGTTACGTTGGCGGTCGGCTTCGAAGTCGGGGCGGAGTCGCTTGTATTCCTTGCGTGCTCGGCGAACAGCTTTAAAGTTTGGAAGGTCGCCAGTGAGTAAGAACTTGAGGGTTGCTACCCAGTCGAGCAAGGTGCGAGTGCGCATGACGGGGCGTAATTCATCGGAGGGCAAGTTCTTATAAAGCATGAAGAGATTGTTGCGAAAATTAAGAAACGTCTTGCGTGGATTGCCTGCCTCAAGTGTGCCGCCCCCTACGTGGTAGGCTACGCTATCGGGTATGCACACGAGTTGGCGACCTCGTGCGCGAAGGCGCCAGCAAAGGTCAATCTCTTCCATGTGGGCAAAGAATCGGCCGTCCAATCCACCGCTTAGTTGCCAATCCTTCTTGCGTATCATGAGCGCTGCTCCTGTGGCCCAAAGAATGGGGCGAATGGTGTCGTATTGTCCTTCGTCCGCTTCGACATCGGCAAAGATGCGGCCACGGCAGAAGGGGTAGCCATAGTGGTCGAGGTAGCCACCTGCAGCGCCTGCGTATTCAAACATCTTTTTGTTGCGCTGGCTGAGCAACTTGGGCTGGCAGGCAGCTACTTCGGGGTGTTGTTCCATATAATGAAGGAGCGGGCGGAGCCAACCTTCGGTCACTTCAACGTCGGAGTTGAGCAATAGATAATAAGGTGCGTCAATCTGTTGAAGCGCTTGGTTGTAGCCTTCGGCAAATCCGTAATTTTTGGGTAGGGGTAACTGAATGACTTCAGGAAACTCTTCGGTGAGCATTTTGAGAGATTCGTCAGTTGATCCGTTATCAGCCACAATCACGCAACCTTCAGGTTGTGAACCTTTTACCACTGAGGGTAAAAATTGACGCATCATATCGCAGCCATTCCAATTAAGAATGACAACGGCTATCTTGTCAGTTGTAATCATAAGGGAGGGGGAGGTTTAGTAAGTTTAATGAGTTTAATAAGTTTAATGAGTTTAGTAAGTTTAATGAGTTTAAGGAGTTTAATGAGTTTAATAAGTTTATGAGACTAAAAATGTATATGGTGTTGGTGATAATCAGAGCTGATTTTATTAAACTCATTAAACTTACTAAACTCATAAACTTATTAAACTCCTTCAACTTATAAACTCATTAAACACTCCTTGTCGTCAGTGAGTTCGCCTAAGTTGACTTGTGTTACGATGTTGTCGTCAACAATCGTTCCAGGGGCTTGTTTTACGCGAATGTAGTTGTCGGTAAAGCCTTGCATGGGTTCGCCATGGCGAGCGTGTTCCCAAAGTACGGGGCGTGTTGTGCCTATAAAACGTTGGTAGTGAGCCAAACGTTTTTGTTCAGAGAGCGCGAGCAAGCGTTGGCTGCGTTCGTGCTTCGTTTGTGGACTCACCACGTAAGGAATTTCGAGTGCTTTCGTACCAGGACGTTCGCTGTAACTGAATACGTGTAGTTGTGAGATGTCCAATTTCTCGATAAAGTGGTAAGCTTCTTCAAAGAGTTCGTCCGTCTCACCACGCATGCCCACGATTACATCGACACCAATAAAGGCATCGGGCATAAATTGCTTAATGCGAGCTATCTTGCTGGCAAAGAGCGCTGTGTCGTAATGGCGGTGCATGAGTTTAAGCACTGTGTCGCTGCCGCATTGCAATGGAATATGGAAGTGGGGCATGAAGGCACGAGAGTGGGCGCAAAATTCAATAATCTCGTCGGTGAGTAAGTTGGGCTCGATGCTCGATATGCGATAACGTTCAATGCCTTTTACCTTGTCGAGGGCTTGTATCAGTTGCAAGAAAGTCTCGCCCGTAGAGCGACCGAAGTCGCCTGTGTTGACCCCCGTGAGTACAATTTCCTTTCCTCCTTCGGCTGCTACCTCTTCGGCTTGTTTTATCAATGAGGCAATGCTACCATTGCGCGAGCGGCCGCGGGCAATGGGTATGGTACAGTAGGTGCAGTAATAATTGCAGCCGTCTTGCACCTTGAGAAAGTAGCGGGTGCGGTCGCCACGAGAACATGAAGGAACAAAGGTGCGAATGTCCTTTGTAGGCACTCGAATAGCCTCGTGACAAGCATCACCGTTCAGCGCCAACTTCTGCGACATGCGCTCTTCGAGGTAGTGCAGCACGTCGCCCTTTTGTTCCATGCCCAATACGAGGTCAACCCCAGGGAATGTGGCTATCTCGTCAGCCTTGAGCTGTGCGTAACAACCCATTACAACGACAAAGGCTCCAGGGTGTTCGCGTGTGAAACGGTGAATGGTTTGTCGACACTTGTGGTCAGCCACATCGGTGACGGAGCAAGTATTGACAATGCAGATGTCGGCCTTCTCGCCCTTTTGTACCGTTTGTACGCCTTGGCGTTCGAGTTGGTCGCGTAGGGAAGAGGTCTCGGCAAAGTTGAGTTTGCAGCCCAACGTGTGGTAGGCCGCCTTCTTATTTTGTAATAATGACATGCGTATATGTATGTGAGTTGACAAGTAAACGAGTTGATAAGTTAACAAGTAGGGGTATCTTATTAGCTGTCTTCGTATACCTTATATATAATATATAGTGCGCAAAGTTACGAAGATTTGTTGAAATGATGTGATCGTAGAAAGGTGTAACGCATACTTTTAGAAGGAGTAAAAAAGAGAACGGAGTATTGAAAAATAAAATGTGTAACAAATTTGTAATGTGCACCTTTCAAATAATTAATACAAGATAAATTATTGTCAATTTCTTGAAGAAAAATCGAAAAAAAAAGGCGAAACATTTGCACGGAATGAAAAAGTCCGTACCTTTGCATCGTTTTAAAAAGGCAATTGATTGTTTTACTTAAAAATTTAAAAGACACAATGAAAAAGTTAGTTTTCATGTTCGTAGCTTTCGCAGCTATCTCTTTCGCTTCTTGCGGTAACAAAACTTCTGACAACGCAGCTACTACTGATTCTGATTCAGTTGCTACTGTAGATTCAAACGCTACTGACTCTCTTTCTTCTGACTCAGCTGCTACTGCAGACTCTACTGCTGCTACTGCTGACTCTACTGCTAACGCATGAGAGCCAGAAGCTTAACTGAAGTTTTTTAGCTAAGCGACTCGCTACAACAACGAGAGAAACTGAAACCTGTAGGACCGTGTTCTGCAGGTTTTTTTGTGCCCTTTTGGGTAATAATATATTCAAGTTCGGGATTAGATAAACTGTAATTTATCGGGGCCTCTCCCCCTAACCCACTCCCCCATAGGGGAGGAGGTTAGGGGGAGAGGCCCCATTAAATTGCCTTATCTGTAATAGATCAAATCGTTACGCCCACGGTGAGCATCTTGTAGTTGATCGGAGAGAGATCTCCCCATGTGTTCATCGGAGTGTACTTGAGATAGATTCCGAAAGATTTGGTCGAACGAAGCCCAACGCTCACGCCCACATTGAAACGTTGTCCACCGACCCCATGCTCCTTGTTTTTCACTTTGTGCGAATCAAGTTTGTACTTTGTGTGGATTCGGTTGCCTACAGCTACCTGAGGTTCAACGGCCAGATCTAAGCAGAGCCTCTTCGTGAAAGCGTGTGAATAACGGATAGGCAGAGTAAGGTTGGTGGTAGTGAGTCGTGAACGTGTATTCCTTGCTTCGTCCATCGGATTTGCCACATCTACACCATTCGTGGCCTTGATCCAACGTGAATGGTCGGAGGCACGGAGAAAAATCCAGTCAATGCCCAAACCAATGTACAAGGCATCGTTTCCGCTGGGCAGACAGTACTGGATATTCAAGAGGTCTGTTCCCAAGTTCCAACCTGCATTGACTGGCACATTACCCTTGGCATTTACGGGAACTGCTGCACCGACATGGATAAAGTCAATCAAGTTAAAATCCACGCTGGAGGGCTTGAATGCAGAGTTGTTCTGATTCTTGGAAGGCTTGGAAAATGGAAGGTTGAAATCCCAACTACTAGAATGCTCGTTGACAGAAGCAACAGCCGCAGGATTGTCGGCCATGGTGTAAGTAAAACGATAATCATGGTCGTCTTCACGACCATAAATCTGTACGGATGTTTGTCCGCTGTTGCTGCATACTACAACACTATCAGGACGGGTGGCATTGACAATCGTGTCGTTAGAACAAAACGGAGCTGAGAGCATGCTGAGAAGAAGAAGTGTATTCATGATTTTTTGTATTTTTATGATTTACGATTGATAAGATGACGAATAAGCTGACGGAGATTCTACCACCATCCTTATTTTTTGAACGTGCGCTTGAGTTCGGACAACGTAGCCGTACCTTCCATATAGATAAGGGTGATCTTCGAAGCCGCTGTTCCACGTCCAACTCCACTATTGGAATAAAAGATATAGCGGTGGGTCTTGCCTCTGGAAGGTAGTTGGTAGAAGGCCATAGCCAACCGACCTCCTTGTATACTCATTTCCTTGTCGATGGCATTGCGTCCATCAGCCTTCACCAAGGGTTCGATGGTAGCGGCATTGCCGCTTGGCCCAAGAGTAAGGCTACGGAAGAGATTGAGTTTATAGGCATTCAGTTGACGTCCTTTCAAGAGCACTTCTGTAGCATCCTTGTTTTTATGGTATCGGCCGTCGAAGAGTCGTGCTATGTTCAGCCCGCTCTGTGCCGATACATTTAGGCTCATGATCAAGCCTATTATGAGAATAATAGTTTTTTTTGGCATAGTTGATTTATTTTACTTGCTCGGGGGTAAGCTGCTGAAACATATCGTTGAGCTGGTTCTCTACGGAAGGAACTTTGTCCGCTTGCTCCATCTGGTCAATACTTTGCTGCATGGCTTGTAGCACTTGTTGTGGGTCTGTCGTTCGATTTCCGCTGATGTAAGCCACACATTCCTGTTCAGACGGACGTAACAACATCGTTCCTATCAATGCCACTAACACACAGGCTGCGGCTGTAGATATCAAACGTATGAGTTTCGGGCGAATAATCCGCATTCGTTGTCCTTGTCGAGATAGGGTAACTGCCTTGTCATCAGGTAGGGCAGAAGCATTGGCTGAATCCTTATTGGCCAACCGCCTTCCCATTGCAGCCAATCCCATCACGGCCCGCAGTTCATCGAAACGAGCATCTGCAGCAGCTTCATCTGAGGCAGCATAGCATTTCAATGCCAATTCTTCCGTCTCCGAAGTTAACGCTTCAAAGTAGCGTTCAGCACAGGCCAATGCCTCCTCAGCCGAAGCAAAGTAATGATGTGCTACCGATGTATTGCGTATAGGTATGGATCGACTCATGATTCGAAATAGTTTTGAGGGTGAAATGAATGTTGTTGGCGGTATGCCTCACGCACGGCCTTGCGAGCTCGGGAGAGTTGCATACGGACTGCAGTTTCCGATAGTTGGAGTAAGCAGGCTATTTCCTCATAGCTTCGGTCCTCATAGTCGCGCATTCGCATTACTTGAATTTGTGACGGAGTCAGGACCTTACTCATTAAGGCTTGCACCTCAAGGAAACGTTCATCAATGGTAGCTTGCCGTTCGGCTTCGCTATCGTGAAAATCTTTGCATTCTGCATCGATTTCCACTTCCGCGTGGGTCGCTTGTCTACGATAGGCATCCACACTTAAGTTTCTGACTGTAGTCGTCATGAGCGCGGAGGCCTCGTCTTCCGAGCGTATAGCCTTCCGCCTT
>UQHJ01000066.1 GCA_900540885.1 uncultured Prevotella sp. | reverse complement strand
TGCACTCTTAGCTCAGTTGGTAGAGCAACTGACTCTTAATCAGTGGGTCCAGGGTTCGAACCCCTGAGAGTGTACAAGGTACGAGAGCTAACTTCATTGCGAAGTTAGCTCTTTTTCGTTACAAATCCGCAGTAAATCACAAAGCGTCCTTTTTAAGCTTTTTTCAAAAAAAGCGCATCACAGCAATCCTTTTCGAAAATATTTCATACCTTTGTATTATTATCACTAACAAACATGCCAATTATTCACATAAATAGTCTTGAGCACGCAGGCACTGAAATCTTTCATTCACTTACAGAGGCTCAACTTCGCAACCGCTTAGAGCCTGAAAAAGGCATATTCATTGCTGAAAGCCCCAAGGTAATACGCGTAGCACTTGATGCGGGTTATCAACCTGTTGCTCTACTGACAGAAGAAAGACATATCACAGGTGATGCTGCGGACATCGTAGAAAAATTTGAAAATCTAAACATACCTATATATACAGGCTGCAGAGATTTACTCACAACACTTACAGGCTATAAATTAACACGTGGTGTGTTATGTGCCATGAAGCGTCCGCGTGAGAAAGCGTTAGCAGAAATCATAAAGGACGCACATCGCATAGTCATTATAGACAACGTTGTAGACACAACCAACATTGGTGCTATTTTTCGTTCCGCTGCAGCATTAGGTATTGATGTAGCACTTCTCACTCGAAACTCATGCGACCCACTAAATAGAAGAGCCGTTAGAGTCTCAATGGGTTCTGTATTCCTTATTCCATGGACATGGATAGACAATATCGAAGAAATTAAGAAAGAAGGTTTCAAGACTGTAGCCATGGCATTAACGGATAATTCTATTTCACTTGATAACCCTATCTTACAGACCGAAGAAAAATTAGCCATTATCATGGGAGCAGAAGGAGATGGTCTTCCACATGATACCATTCATAATGCAGACTACACCGTGCGCATTCCAATGGGCCACGGAGTAGATTCCCTAAACGTTGCAGCAGCTTCAGCTGTTGCGTTTTGGCAATTAAGAAAGAAATAGATAAATAAAAAAAGTAATAACAACCCTTATAAGAGATATATGATAAACAAACAGGATGCACCTTATGAGAATCAGGAAGACGATTCTTTTAAGCTTGAGGAGTTTGGTTACATACTACTTGCACATTGGCACTGGATTATACTATCAGTTGCCATAGCCTTAGGTGTAGCCGTACTAAAAATTCTCCGTACGACTCCTACCTACGTACAGAGCACATCTCTACTCATTAAAAGCGATGATGGCAAAGGCGGAAGTTTGCCTATCAACGGACTCACACAAGACTTTCAGAATTTAGGAATATTGGCTTCAAACACCAATATTAATAATGAAATTCTTACCATCAGCGCACCCTTTATGATGCAAGAGGCCGTTAAGAGACTGCATCTTGAACTACAGATGCAAGTTAAAAACGGACTACACACTGTACCTTTATATGACAATTCGCCCATTAGCTTGTTAATGCCACAGGCCAATGATGACTTCATGTGCAGCTTTAAGATGCGCCTAAACGCCAACCAAACTGCAGAGTTATGGGACTTTGAGACAATAAATGGCTTGAACGAAAAGCATATTACGATTAAGATGGGGGAAATCGCACGAACTCCTGTCGGCATAATCGTGCTTCAAGCCACAAAATATTGGAAAAGGAATTTTACTTCAGATGAGATCTACGTTACCAAATACCCTGTAAAGGATATTGGTAATATGTACAACAGCCGACTCTCTGTAGCTCTTATAGCAACAAAGAGTCTACCATACTTGATATTTCAATAGTTGACGAAAGCAAGCAACGTGCATCTGACCTCCTTTACAAACTTATTGAAGTATACAATGAACAATGGCTAAAGGATCGCAATCGCGTAGCTGAGAGCACATTTGAGTTTATTACTCAACGTCTAAACACGTTGTCAAAAGAACTGGGTGACGTTGATCAAAAAATCTCTGATTACAAAAGCCAAGCGATGCTCCCCGATATGGACGCAGCATCAAGCATGTATCTGACACAAAGTACTAAGAACAATGATCAGATACTCACGCTACGCAACCAACTTAGTGTAGCACGTTACATTCGAGAATACCTTGCAGACCGCAGCAAATACGGCCAATACCTCCCAACTAATACAGGGGTAGGAAGTACAGGTATTGAAAGTATGATTGCTAACTATAACAAGACGGTTAGCGCACGCAATGAAGTACTTGACAATAGTAGCGAAAATACACCATTGGTTCAGAAGTTTAACAACGAGCTGAAACTGCAACGTCAAACAATCATGCACTCACTTGACAACTTTATCGCACAGATACAGTCACAAGTGGGAAATTGGGAGAACACTGAAGCGCAAACTAACGAAAAGTTAGCTGCTGCACCCCAACAAGTTAAGAAGTTACTTTCAGTTGGACGCCAGCAAAAGGTTAAAGAAGCGCTCTATATCTATTTACTTCAGAAGCGTGAAGAAAACGAGTTGTCAAAAACGTACACAGCATGGAACGCTCGTATCATTCAGCCTCCAACGGGCAGTGACGCTCCCTCATCGCCCCGTAAGAACATTATACTATTGGCTGCTTTAGCCATTGGTATATTTATCCCCACAGGCTTACTCTTCTTGCGCGAGACACTCAACCACACGGTTCGTGGACGTGCCGACCTTGAAGATATGCAAACGCCACTTATTAGCGAAATACCAGAAATGGTCAACAAGAAGCATCGGTGGCAGTTTAAGAAGAAGAATGTACGTAGACAGGTGTACGTTAAGAGCAATAGCCGCGACCTGATCAACGAATCATTCCGCATTTTGCGCACAAAGTTGGACTACTTCCTCAAGAGCACAGGCGTGAGCAACAAGGTTATTATGCTTACAAGCTTCAACGTCGGTTCTGGTAAGAGTTTCATCTCTATCAACCTTGCCAAAGCACTCTCACTTAAAGGGGCTAAGGTCTTGGCTATCGACTTTGACCTTCGCCACGCTTCGCTCAGCGACTTTGCTAAACATACTGACGTAGGCATTACAAGTTATCTAAGCAATATCACCGACAACATTGACGAATGTATTCAGCACGATGCAGTCGGTAGGGGATTAGACATTCTACCCATTGGTATTATTCCTCCCAACCCCTCAGAGCTTCTGTTGAGTGATAAGATGAAGCCAATGTTTGATAAGTTGCGCGAAGAGTATGACTACATTATACTTGACTGCCCGCCTATCGAGATAGTTGCAGATGCCAGCATCATCAAGGACTGCGCTGACGTTACCCTCTTTATAGTACGTGTTGGAGTTATGGATCGCCGCATACTTAAAGACGTAGAAGAACTCTACGAAAATAAGGTATACAAACACATGGCTCTTATCCTTAATGGCGCTCCCTACATTTCAGGCCGCTATGGTAACTATCGCTATGGTTATGGTTACGGCAAAGGAAATGGCTACGGCTATTATAACACCAACGCGACCAACACCATTTAATACAATAACGAATTGAACTTACAGATTAAGCCCTTGTCTACAAAAGGTAGACAAGGGCTTAATGCATTAAATAATTCGGTTTTTAGTTTGAAGGTTATGAGGTTATAAAGTTACTTTACGTTGTTGATAATCAACTAAACAAACTTTATAACCTCATAATCTTAAAACGTAAAAGAGGCGTTTTAAGAATTAGCCTTAAATGCTTTTGAACTCGCCGATTAATACACATCAATGGAAGGAAGTACTAAAGATCATCTATACTCTTTCTTCCTATTAAAGAAGAAGCCAACATAAATATTGGCAAAGTTTACAGAACTGGTTAAGGATAAACGATTCTTGCGATAAGCATATAAATGACTAATAAAAGAGCCACCTACAAACCAATGTGCGTTGTTCCACACCAAACCGAAACGAGATGTACAATCGAAACTAAAATTTTTCAAATCAAGGAATACCTCATTCCCTTTTATTTTCTCTCCCTTTGCTTTGCGTATACCAACAGAAGGCATTACCGAAACGCCCAACAACCAATTGCGAGCAAACACCCAATTGTAGGCATAGCCAACGCTTGCATAATAATAGTTATAATTAATAGAAGAGAACTTCAATTCTTCAACTATTTTCTCATCGCCTTCTTCGCCAATTAAGACAGACGGCAACTTACGATAATCAAAAGATATATGCTGCTTACTGAAGCCCAGACCTAACATGACCGACCCACAACTCTTACGTTGTACCGTACTCTGATTATAAGCAGCAGGATATGAAAAGTGTCGGTGATTGAACACATAATAAGCACTAAAAGATGTAGTACTCGCGTCAAGTCCCGTAAAAGGATAATTATAAAAGGCTTTATTCTCCACCCCTTCAAAGCCTTCTGTACGACGCAAACGGAAGTCACCCGAGTTCTTTATATATACAAAGTCACAACCTAACATCGAACTATAAAGGCTGAAGTTAAATTCCGAACTTTTGCCTAAAGCACATGGGTGCGTAATATCAAACGTATAGCCCAAGAATATCCAACGCCAACCAAAGTAGGGCCCGACCTTTACGTTTGGAGCCGGTTTCGTCGAAATAGACTGAACGTTGCCCTCCGCGTCACGCCCCATCAACTTATAAGTTTGAAAGAAGTTGGTATTTTGCCCCATCGCCGTAAAGTTGTAATAGTTAGGCGATATATAGGTTGTATCGTAGTCATCAAAACTTTTAATAAAACGATAAACAATACTCCCTGCATGCTTCACCTTTTTCTTCATGCGTTTAAAACGACTTAGCCCATCTATATGTTGAAAGTGCGTACTATCAGGTTTCACGCAGAGACTATCATTCGGCAACTGCGCATGCGCAAAAATGCTGACTCCCCAAGCCAGCACCAAAGAAAATAATATATTGTTTCGTGTTTCGATAATACAAAAGCTAAAGATTATAACTTATCCAATATTCTATCTACCACCCAATTAACAGGAGTCGCACTCACGCTGTCACACTTACAGATAGCCTTATTCTGTAAATGCTTCACCACCAATTCTATAAGCGGGCGCTGTACATACGTAGGATTTTCTACCACAAACTCCTGTCTACCCTGCTCGTTCTGCAACACAATAGGTTGATAAGTAAACACAGAGAATGAAAGTGAACCCTTATCTCCTACGATGTCAATACGGTCTTCCTTAGCCGATTCATGAGCGACAAAACACCACGAACCAGAGCCAGGCAAACCATTATCAAACTTAAAACAAGCACTCACAGAATCCTCCGTCTGATACAATCCACCACGATTTGCCTTCATACCCTCAGCCTCAATAATAGGGCCAAACATCTCTTGCAACAAATCAATTTGGTGAGGAGCTAAATCGTAAAAGTAGCCACCACCCGCGATGTCAGCTTGCACACGCCAAGGCAAATTAGTTTTATTATAATCCAAGTCACGCGGAGGAACAGCAAAACGAATTTGTACATTTACCACCTTACCAACAGCGCCTTCTTCCACCAATTCTTTTACTTTGATAAAATAAGGCAAATAGCGACGATAGTAAGCTACAAAACATGGTACGCCCGTTTTCTCCGCTATACGATTAATGCGGCAACAATCTTCATAGTTTGAAGCCATTGGCTTTTCAACGTACACAGCTTTACCACTTTTCATGGCCATGATAGCATACGTAGCGTGTGTAGAAGGTGGCGTTGCAATATATACCGCATTCACCTCAGGGTCGTTAATAAGTTCCTGAGGGTCGGTATACCATTTACCGATACCATGACGTTCTGCATACGACTTTGCACGCTCCGCCTTTCGGCTCATGACAGCAACGACCATTGACCCTTCTATTCGACTGAATGCAGGGCCACTTTTCTTTTCTGTAACTTCACCACAACCGATGAAGCCCCAACGAACTTGATCCATATGTTAGTGAGTTTGGGGAAATTAGTAAAACGCGTGACACAGATTAGCCTTCCGAGGAAGGCTTACCTGTGCCACGCTTAATATTTATTCAAGACATTAATACTCCTGCCAACACTTGATTTCGAGGTCATCTAACTTCTGCGTACAGAAAGAATAGATGAACGCCGAAGCCAATCGAGCATTCGTAATCAATGGCACATTCAAGTCAATAGCGGCACGACGAATCTTGTAGCCATTCGTCAACTCACCCGTTGAAAGGTTCTTCGGCACGTTAACTACCATGTCAATCTCCTTATTGTGCAACATGTCAAGTGCTTGAGGTTGTTGTCCTTCCTCACTTGGCCAATGTACCAAAGTATTCTCAACGCCATTCTCTGTCAAATAACGACTTGTACCAGGAGTAGCAAACAACTTATATCCATGGTCACGCAACATCGCACTGGCAGCTAACATTTCAGCCTTTTGTTTGCCATCGCCTGTTGAAAGCAAAATGTTCTTTGCAGGTATGCGCTGTCCAACTGAAAGCATCGCCTTGAGCAAAGCCGAACGAGAATCCTCACCCAAGCAACCGACTTCACCCGTCGAAGCCATATCAACGCCCAACACGGGGTCAGCCTTTTGCAAACGATTGAACGAGAACTGAGAAGCCTTCACACCTACATAGTCTAAGTCGAAGAGGCTCTTTGCAGGTTTCTCTACAGGGAGTCCCAACATGATACGCGTAGCCAACTCAATCAAATTAATCTTGAGTACCTTACTAACGAAGGGGAACGAACGAGAAGCACGCAAGTTACACTCAATTACCTTAATATCATTTTCACGAGCCAAGTACTGAATGTTGAACGGACCTGAGATGTGGAGTTCCTTCGCAATTTGCTTTGAAATCTTCTTAATGCGGCGTGCCGTTTCGACGTACAACTTCTGTGGCGGGAACTGAATCGTAGCATCACCTGAGTGTACACCAGCAAACTCGATATGTTCAGAAATAGCGTAAGCGATAATCTCACCGTCCTTGGCTACAGCGTCCATTTCCACCTCCTTAGCATGCTGCATAAATCGGCTCACAACCACGGGGTGTTTCTTTGATACGTTGGCGGCCAACTTCAAGAAACGTTCCAACTCTTCTTGGTTTGAGCAAACATTCATAGCTGCACCTGACAATACGTATGAAGGACGAACCAATACGGGGAAGCCTACGCACTTGATGAACTCTTGAATGTCGTCCATTGAGGTCAACGCACTCCACTCAGGTTGGTCAACGCCAATGCGGTTCAACATCTCTGAGAACTTCTCGCGGTCTTCAGCATTATCGATATACTTAGCTTGCGTACCTAACAAGTTGATATTTTCAGCATCAAGGCGCATTGCCAAATTGTTAGGAATTTGACCACCCGTACTTACGATTACACCATAAGGACACTCTAAGTCAAGAATATCCATTACGCGCTCAAACGTAAGTTCGTCAAAGTAGAGGCGATCGCACATATCGTAGTCAGTCGAAACCGTTTCAGGGTTATAGTTAATCATAACCGAACGGTAACCTTCTTTGCGGATCGTGTTCAAAGCCTGCACGCCACACCAGTCAAACTCAACCGATGAACCAATACGATAAGCACCCGAACCGAGAACGACAACCGAGCGTTTGTCATTTTCGAAATGAATATCGTGAGCTACACCGCTATAAGTTAAGTACAAATAGTTCGTTTGAGCTGGATATTCAGCAGCCAAGGTATCAATCTGCTTTACAACGGGCAAGATGCCTGCCTGCTTACGACGAGCGCGAACGGCCAAGATAGCCTTCTCAATGTCCATTTCTTGCTCCATGCCCACAGCGCGAGCTATCTGGAAGTCAGTGAAGCCCTGAACCTTTGCCTTACGCAACAAGTCATTGCCAAGCACATTGATTGAAGTACAAGCTTGCAGTTCCTTATCGGTCTGATGAATCTTATAAAGCTTTTGCAAGAACCAGCAATCAATCTTTGTCAAGTCATGTATCTGATCAATAGTATAGCCAGCCTTGAACGCCTTTTCGATTACAAAGATACGCTTATCGGTAGGTTCCTTTAATGCAGCCTCAACGTCTTCAATCTTCAGTTCCTTATTGTCAACAAAGCCGTGCATACCTTGACCTATCATGCGCAAGCCCTTTTGAATAACTTCTTCAAAAGTTCTGCCAATGGCCATGACTTCGCCAACTGACTTCATTGACGAACCCAATTCACGGTCTACGCCATGGAACTTACCCAAGTCCCAACGCGGAATCTTGCACACTACGTAGTCAAGAGCAGGTTCGAAGAAGGCTGAAGTCGTCTTTGTTACAGAGTTCTTCAAATCGAACAAACCATAACCCAAGCCCAACTTAGCAGCAACAAAAGCCAAAGGATAACCCGTAGCCTTTGAAGCCAATGCTGAAGAACGTGACAAACGAGCATTTACCTCAATTACACGATAGTCCTCACTATTGGGGTCGAAAGCATACTGAACGTTACACTCACCGACAATACCCACGTGACGAACGATGCGAATAGAGAGTTCACGCAACTTATGATACTCTGCATTCGTCAGCGTCTGTGACGGAGCGATAACGATACTTTCGCCCGTGTGAATGCCTAATGGGTCGAAGTTCTCCATATTACATACCGTTATGCAGTTGTCAAAACGGTCGCGAACTACTTCATACTCCACTTCTTTCCAACCCTTCAAACTCTTTTCTACGAGCACTTGAGGAGAGAAAGAGAAGGCTTTTTCTGCCAACTTATTGAGTTCTTCCTCATTGTCGCAGAAGCCCGAACCTAAACCACCCAAAGCGTAAGCGGCACGCAAGATGACAGGGTAACCCAATTCGGCAGCAGCCTTACGCGCTTGCTCTACATTCTCGCAAGCTTCGCTCTTAATGGTCTTTACGTTAATCTCGTTCAGCTTCTCAACAAAGAGTTCACGGTCTTCTGTGTCCATAATGGCCTGCACAGGCGTTCCGAGTACTTGCAAGTTGTACTTTTCAAGCACACCGCTCTCGTAGAGTTCAACGCCACAGTTCAAAGCCGTTTGCCCACCAAAGGCCAACATGATGCCGTCGGGACGTTCCTTTTCGATAACGCGCTCAACAAAGTAAGGAGTTACAGGAAGGAAGTATATATGGTCGGCCACGCCCTCAGAGGTTTGTACCGTAGCAATATTCGGATTGATAAGAACCGTTTCGATGCCTTCTTCCTTTAACGCCTTGAGTGCTTGTGAACCTGAGTAGTCAAACTCACCCGCCTCACCAATTTTTAAAGCGCCAGAACCGAGAAGAAGCACTTTTTTGATTTGATTTGTCATAATAGTATTCTTTTTTTCAAATGCCTTTTCGGCTCTAATTATTTCAACAAGTTAACGAAATCATCGAACAAGAACTCTGTATCGACAGGGCCTGAACAAGCCTCCGGGTGGAACTGAGCCGAGAACCAAGGATTGGTCTTATGACGAACGCCCTCGTTTGAGCCGTCGTTCATGTTAATAAAGTATGGTTCCCATTCTGCGGGCAACGTGCGGCTATCAACAGCATAACCATGATTTTGTGACGTTACGAAGCAACGATTCGTACCTACCATACGCACGGGTTGATTATGGCTACGATGACCATACTTCAACTTATAAATGCTGGCACCGGCTGCCTTTGAGAGCAACTGGTTACCCATACAGATACCCATGCAAGGACGCACCTTCGGATTGCTCAAAAACTTACGAATATTTTCTACCGCCTCAACGCACGTGTCAGGGTCGCCAGGACCATTGGCAAGGAAGAGACCATCAAATTCCATATCGTTGAAGTCGTAATTCCAAGGCACACGGATCACCTCTACACCCCGTTTGATAAGGCAGCGAATAATGTTATTCTTTACACCACAGTCTACAAGGACAACCTTCTTGCGACCTTCGCCCTCGTTATAACGAATTACCTCTTTGCATGACACCTTGGCCACGTAGTTAACGCCCTCGTACGTTGCTGTAGGAACATTATCAGGCTCATCGTCAAACAAGATCTTGCCCATCATCACACCATGCTCACGTAGCACCTTAGTCAATTCACGCGTATCGATGCCCGTAATGCCTGGCACCTTCTCACGCTTCAACCAATCCCCTAAACTTTCAACAGCATTCCAATGGCTATACTGTTCGCTATAATCGCTCACAATGATAGCCGAAGCATAGATGCGGTCACTTTCCATAAAGGTGGCAAGGCCGTTTTCTTCTGTTGTGAAGGGAGGCACACCATAATTACCAACAAGAGGATAAGTTAGTGTCATCAGCTGACCTGCATACGAAGGGTCTGTTAAACTTTCTGGATAGCCCATCATAGCAGTATTAAAGACTACTTCGCCCGCCACTGGAGCCTCATAGCCAAACGATGTACCATGAAACTTGGTACCATCGTCAAGAACAAGTGTTACGTTACGCATATTATTGAGTTGATGATATGTTTCTATTATTATAATTCTACCTTATAGTTATGCTCGTAATAGTGGATAAAAGCTTCGTTTACGCGCTTATTACCACCAGGGGTCGGATAATGACCTGAGAAGTACCAATCGCCAGGGCTATGCGGACAGGCCTTGTGTAGTCCGTCCAAACTTTGATATACAATATGTATCTCGGTCGTAACGCCTTCAGGGCGAAGCATTTCGGCCATTTTCTCAGAGATTTCTTCCGATGTAAAAGGCTTATACACCTCACGCACATAGTTCACAACCTGCTCTTTGGGCAAGTTCTCTTGTGCCTTACACTTTGCATAGATCTCGTCCAAACGTTGTTCTAAACCTCTATCTTTATGCAAAGCTATCGCAGCACGGAAGGCAATAAATTCCTCCATGCGCGCCATGTCAATACCATAATAATCTGGGTAGCGCACCTGAGGCGATGAACTTACTACCACGATACGTTTCGGGTGAAGGCGATCCATGATACGTATAATGCTCTCGCGCAATGTCGTGCCACGCACAATACTATCGTCTATCACGACCAAATTATCTACGCCCGCTCTGACGGAGCCGTATGTAACATCGTACACGTGAGCAGCCAAGTCATTACGAGAGTTGCCTTCGGCTATAAAAGTGCGCATCTTGATATCCTTCCACGCCACCTTCTCCGACCGTATACGACGTGAAAGTATCGCATGCAATTTATCATGCGTTATGTTAGCACCTAACGCTTCTATCTCGTTCGCCTTTTCTTTGTTCAGATATTCATTAAAGCCTTGTAGCATTCCGTAGTATGCTGCTTCGGCCGTATTAGGCACATAACCCAAGACGGTGTTATCTATTTCGCCATTGACAGCCTTCAAGATAGGCTCAACGAGCGTACGTCCTAATTCTTTTCGTTCACGATAAATGTCAACGTCTGAACCACGACTGAAGTAAACGCGCTCAAACGAACAGGCTGCATACTTCTTTGCTTCCAACACCTGTTCCGTGTGCATCACGCCATCTTTCGTCATGAATATACCTTGACCTGGCAAGAGTTCGTGTACTTCTTCTGCCTCTACGTCAAGTGTCGTCTGTATAACGGGGCGTTCTGAGGCTATGACTAGTACTTCATCGTCTTTATAATAAAAAGCGGGTCGAATCCCCCAAGGGTCGCGCATCGAGAACAACTCACCAGAACCCGTCACGCCACAGAGCACGTATCCACCGTCCCACACTGGGGCAGACTGTTTTAATACATTCGATAGGTTGATATGGTCTTCAATATAACGTGTAATATCTGTATTTTCAAGTCCCTTTGCCTTTGCTTCTTCAAAGCATCGTTCGCTCTCTCGGTCAAGGCGGTGTCCCAATTGCTCCAACAATATATAAGTGTCTGACACCATGCGCGGGTGCTGCCCTTTCACAGCTATCACGTCGAATATCTCAGGCACATTGGTCATGTTAAAGTTAGCGCAAATGCATAAGTTCTTGGCACGCCAGTTATTTCGTCTCAGAAACGGGTGGACATACGAAAGGCCACTCTTGCCAGTAGTTGAGTACCGGAGGTGGCCCATATATATTTCACCAGCAAACGGCACGTAACGGGCTGAAAAGTCCGCATCGTGTAATTGCTCGCTCGTAAATCCATTAAATTCCTTATGTACGTTACCAAATATCTCTTGGATAGCACCGCTACCAAGACCACGCTGACGAAACATAAACTCCTCACCCGGAGCTGCTTGCATCTTCACACAAGCCAACCCCGCTCCCTCTTGACCGCGATTATGTTGCTTTTCCATCAAC
Source organism: uncultured Prevotella sp. (assembly GCA_900540885.1). GTDB lineage: Bacteria > Bacteroidota > Bacteroidia > Bacteroidales > Bacteroidaceae > Alloprevotella. Next base: position 783 of record UQHJ01000066.1, on the reverse strand, counting down.
AAATATAGCTTATTCAAGCCATACATCCACGTGCCATACTTCTTTTCATAATAACTGAGCGGCTTTAGCAATCTTACCATTGCCACACCACACTCATGCTTTAAAGGTTCCATCAGCCTAAAATATTGGTTTTTTAACTGACCATAAATAGTCACGATTTAGCGAAAGCACGTACTGCTACTCCTATCACGCCATTTACAATCCTTTAATATTACGCTATATTGTGTGCAAAGATACAAACAATATTATAAAACGAACGAAAAAAGGCAATTGTTTTGGCAACAAAAAGAGTTTTTTTTCAATACTGCAATCCTATTTAATAACTCAAGTTCCGGATTTAGAGTTTGAGACTGAGCTTATCGCATAAAAAAGGCTTTTAGTATTTCCGTATATCACGGAACATGAGTAACTTAGATGTGATAAAAAACAATACTCAAAGCCATAAGCAAAATTACAAAATTCCATCAGAGATTCGCAACTTTTAAACTGCAATTTTTCTCACATAATATCCATACATTTTCAGAACTTTTGATTTATCTTTCATGTTTCATTTTTTGTTACAAAGTAATTGAATATCAGTCATTTCAAAAAGTGAAATATACAACTTTAATGTTTCATTTTTAGTTTCATGTTTCATTTTTCAAAACACAGAGGGAGCGCTTTCACGCTCCCTCTGTGTTTTTGAATCGCTCCCACAGGGGTTTTGAATCGCTCCCACAGTGTTTTTGTTTTTCTCCCTCAGTGTTTTTAGTATGAAACATTGAAACTAAAAGTGAAACATAA
>UQHJ01000065.1 GCA_900540885.1 uncultured Prevotella sp. | reverse complement strand
AAGCCCCAAAGTCCTATTTTACGGGGCTTCGGGGAGGATTTTTATGCTCTTTTGTGTTTTACCGGACAGCAATAAAATCATTTATTGTTATGACCGACAAAGTCTTAATGGAAAATCCCTTTTTGTCTAAGGAAGAAATAGAAAGACGAATAAAGCGTGCATTTGCAGTAGATGAATGTCCTAATGTGAATGATGGGATGTGTATTGTATGGTTGCCATGGGATGAAAAAGACAAGTGTGGACATACTGACGGTATATTGAAATTTGTAGGAACTAATGAAAATGACAGACCTGTCATCTTGGCAAATCTTTCTGTTTATGAAGAGAATATTGCAAGTAAGATGCGTAAGATATTGCAGGAATATTTTGAAGTAGAGGAATTGAAACTGTCTAAATTCGACGAGTTGAGTTGGGCTTATATAAATGCCTTGCAGACCCGCGATGTTATCGTTGTTCCTGGTATCGGGAATGAAAAGCTTGACAAAGAGGCTATGAAACAGATGGAAAGCCTGTATCCTGAATATAAAGGAAGGATATATCAAGTACAGATGAAAAGTTTTATTAAAAGATGGGGAGGTGCTTTAAACTGTTGCACTTGGACTGTAAGTAACGATATGTCAAAACTTCCTCATAACAAGGGAAACAACGAAAGATATAACTCTCTTGTTAATATGTATAGGAATAATCATAATTCTTTGACTATAGAAGACATAAAATTTTTGGGTGGTTATTATCCGAAGGCACTATGTTCAATTAGTTCTATGCTTGATAAACTTTATTTTGGATTTTAAATAACATATTATGTCGCTTATTCAAAAATACATATGGGTGGTGAGGACGATACGTAGTGCGGGGCGTATCACTTTGAAAGAATTGAACAAACGTTGGAAGGAGAACGTTGATTTGAGTGGCGGATTGGAATTGTCGCGCCAGACTTTCGATCGTTGGAAAAGTGGAATACTTGATGTGTTCGGTATTTTGATAGATTGCGAGCAGAGAGGTAAATACAATTATTTCATTGCAAATCCAGAAGTCTTGGATGAAGGAGAGTTACGCTCTTGGCTTCTCAATACTTATGGTACAGTGGAAACATTATCAGCCAGTCTCTCAATACACGACCGTATTCTCACGGAGTGTATACCGTCGAGCCAAAACTTTCTCACTATTGTGCTTGACGCGATGAAAGCAAACCAGACCTTACAGATTACGTTTCATTCATTTTCGATGCCTAAAGCCAAGACGTTCCTCGTTGAGCCATACTGTGTGAAAATGTCAGCCCAACGTTGGTATGTGTTAGCACGAAATGTTGACTTAGACCACTTACGCCTTTACTCTCTTGACAGGATAGAAGAAATGAAAATCACCGACAGGCAATTTGTCTTGCCTAAGAACTTCTGCGCCAAAGATTATTTTTCCGAATATTTCGGCATAGTTTTGGATGATGCTGTTCCTTTGCAGAGAATCGTATTGAGAGCAGACAAGTTTCATCAGCATTACATGCGTACTCTCCCTCTGCATCATTCCCAACATGAAATTTTTGCTTGTGATGATTATGCCGATTTTGAATTGACACTTCGTCCAACCTATGATTTCTACATGAAACTATTGAGCTTTGGGAATATGATAAAAGTGATAAAACCACAGAGCTTACAGGACAAGCTTTGCAGGTGGTTAAAGAATACGGTTGATGTATACAAACAATAAGAAATCAGGCATAGTCTCAGAAGTTCCTCCAAGAGTGGAGTATTCTCTAACACCGATAGCCAAGGACTTTCTGCGAGAAATCAGCTACGTTATAGAATGGGGGCAGTTGCATTTTGAGCAGATAGTGAGGGGCAGAAAATGAATCATGTGCAATCTTGGTAGGATTGTATAAGAGTGATGTTATTGCATTGGTACCCAATACTTGTTGCTTGGTGGTCACTTGAAATGTCCCAAAATGAGAATACAATGTAATCGAAAGTTAAATACGTGAAATCTTCACCTTTTCGTATCTAAACAGAATCCACACAGTCACTTTCCTACCGTTTAGAGTGTATAACACTGATAATCAACTGATAATAGATACTGTAATTGTAATTATTTGGGGACTGTCTATTTGAGCGATAATCTCGTAACGGTGGGAAGTGGTGCATTCTCGGACTGTGCAATTAAATATCACAATTTGAGTCTTCCAGACAATGTGGAAACAGTTGGTGATTATGCTTTTAGCGGTTGGCAGGCTGGCACGCTTACTTTGAATAACAAATTAAAGACTGTGGGGAAGGGTGCTTTCGTTGGAGTTAAGGGAACCCTAACTATACCAAATTCGGTTGAAAGTATAGATTTTTTGGCCTTTGAGGGTACTTATGGTAAGATTGTTATAGGTACAGGGCTTAAGCAACTATCAAGAGCTGCTTTTACAGGTTCGTCTTCGGGGGGCAATATGTATGTGAATTTGGGCATTCCTTTGAAATTGGAAAATCCTTTGTCTGAAGATGACGCAATATTTGCGGAAGATAATGTGCAATATAAATGGAATCTATATGTGCCTAAAGGTTCTAAATCTGTTTATGCATCGGACGGAAGTTGGAAAAAATTCAAAAATATTTATGAAGATGCTTCCTTGGTTTCTGGAAATGGTATGCCAGAAGAAAGCGGCAGCGGGGATAGTAGTGGAGATAGAAAACCTGCAATGGACTACCGCAACGTTACTTATAGTTTAGTGGGTGATACAAGAACTTTCAAGTTGGTTCGTGTTGAGGGTGGAGGATTGCATCCATTCTATATCATGCAGACTGAAATCCCGATACACAGTCAGATTAAATTTGGAAATCGTGAGAATATATTGCCGTTGGATAGAAATGGTGATGGCATAGTGATAAAATATGAATTTCGACAATTTATAGATGCTATACGGGCGGAAACAGGCCTTGATTTCAGATTTCCCACGTTGGCTGAATGGCAGTATGCTGCCAAGGGTGGTAAAAAGAGTAAGGGTTACAAGTATAGTGGTAGCAATAATATCGATGATGTGGCTTGGTATAAGGATAATTCAAATGGTTACGTACATGATATTGCTTTGAAGCAACCCAATGAACTTGGATTGTACGACATGTCAGGAAATTATGCTGAAGTGGCTAGTGATTTTGACGACATTTATATCATAGACGCTTACGATTGTGGTGGAAGTTGGAAACATACCTCTTCCAATTGCCTACCGAGAAGCTACGAACTTGATTCAAGATCAAATACGAAAATATCGGGAACTGCTTATCGTAATAAGAATGCGATTGATAGTAGATATATATCTGTTCGATTAGTATATACTGAGCCAGATTAGTAGAAACGTAATGTGGCACAAGTCGTGATGTCTTAAGAATATTGTGTATGCAGGGTTTCTCTTACGAATATGAGAGGCCGATCTTTGATAATTGATTGAAACATAAAATGTCCCACTTGGAAATGGTGTACATCAGATCCTTTCTTGTTTACCATGGTCGAGTGGGATATCTTATGTGTGTGGTTTTCCGCTTTTCTCGTTGGTAAGTCCATGTTATTACAGCCTTATTACGAATCGTGTGGGTATCACCTCAGAGGGGTGTAATAGAGCTGTAATAATATGGGGTACTAACGATAAAAGCGGAAGAGCCACTTTTTGCTCCACGCTCTGTGGTGTTGTTCTTTTGCAGCAAATCTCTATAAAAATGCGATACAAGTCATCGTAATCGTACCCATCACAAGAGGGGCTGCAACGTTTAGGTGTATTTCAGCGACATCTGAGTGTGGGGTATATTGGGGGTGTAAAAATGCAAAAATATAAACCGCTATAGAACAGAATAAGAATTGAATTAAAAGTTATACTTGATAAATTGATAACTATAATTAGTCTAAATAGTTAATTTTATGAGAAATATATTGAAATGTGAATAATTTATTTGCATTTCGAGAGCGTATGTGGCTACCTTTGCGACATGAAGAAATCAACGATATGGATTATAGCCAGCGTAATGGGCGTTTTCTTTCTCACGTTGCTCTTCTTACAAGCGAAGTACTTTGAAGAGGTCATCAATATGCGTAAAGAGCAGTTTGATGAATCAGTAACGCGTAGCTTGTATCAAACAGCCCGCAACTTGGAATTAAATGAGACCAAACGCGGATTGGAAGTGCAATTAGGTAACAGAACGACACCTAAAGCGCAAGCTGATGACACAACAAAGGTAAACGAGGCTTCACAAGCTTTCGATCACCGACTACATGCTAACATTCCAGCTAATGTGCCAAAAGGACTGTTCTTAGATAATTTGAATACGAACGCTGACGATGAATCGTTGCGCGACTCCGTAAAGCAGCGCTACATTTATCAGAGAGCCTTGTTGAATGAAGTAGTTTATTCGATACTCTATAAAGCCAGCAATCAGCCACTTGCAGAGCGAGTGGACTTTCGAAGTCTTGACAGCGACTTGCGAGCAGAGTTGCGTAGCAATGGTATCAATCTGAATTATCACTTCTATGTAACGACGAGTGACGGACGGGAGGTCTATCGTTGCCCAGATTATATAACAGAGGGCGACCGATATACTTATCGACAGGTACTTTACCCCAACGACCCTTCCGCACAGAAAGGATTGCTTTACATTCACTTCCCTGAGATGAAGAGTTTCCTCTTCTCGAGTGTAAAGTTTATGATTCCTGCCATTATCTTTACACTGCTGCTGCTTATTGTCTTCATATTCACAATATGGACTATATTTAGACAGAAGCGTTTATCGGAGATAAAGAATGACTTTATCAACAACATGACGCATGAGTTTAAGACGCCTATCTCGTCTATCTCATTAGCAGCGCAAATGCTACGCGACCCTGCTGTAGCAAAGAGCGACGCTATGTTTAAGCACATATCAGGCGTAATCGTAGACGAAACGAAGCGACTTCGCTTCCAAGTAGAGAAAGTGTTGCAGATGTCAATGTTCGACCGCAAGGCAGCAACGTTTAAGCGCAAAGAGGTAGAGGTCAATGCCTTGATACACGATACGGTGAACACGTTCAGACTGAAGGTCGAAGCTTCGGGTGGACAAATTGAAGCGCATTTAGATGCAATTGACGACGTAGTATTTGTAGACGAAATGCACTTTACGAACGTTATCTTCAATCTGTTAGACAATGCCGTGAAGTATAAGGCTGAGGACAGACCGCCTCACCTCATCGTTTCGACCAACAATCCGAATGATGAAAAGTTAGAGATAACGATTCAAGACAATGGCATCGGCATTCGACGCGATAACTTGAAGAAGATATTCGAAAAGTTCTATCGCGTACATACGGGCAATCGACATGACGTTAAAGGCTTTGGCTTAGGTCTTGCATACGTACATAATGTCGTAAAAGCTTTGGGCGGATCCATTCACGCTGAGAGTGAATTTGGAAAAGGCACAAAGTTTATTATCAACATTCCCCTAATGGGATAAACAAATTAGATAAAACAAAAAAACAAGTATAGCTATGATTACTACAGAAGAAAAAGTACGCATTTTGCTTTGCGAAGATGATGAGAACTTAGGCATGTTGCTTCGCGAATATTTGCAAGCAAAGGGTTTTGAAACAGAATTGTGTCCTGATGGTGAGGCTGGTTATAGAGCTTTTACGCAGGGTAAGTTCGACCTCTGCGTGCTTGACGTGATGATGCCTAAGAAGGACGGCTTCAGCCTTGCACGCGACATACGTCAGTTGAATGAAGAAGTGCCCATCGTATTCCTCACTGCTAAGACGTTGAAGGAGGACATTCTCGAAGGTTTCCGTATCGGTGCTGACGACTACTTGACGAAGCCCTTCTCAATGGAGGAACTTACCTTCCGTATTGAAGCTATTTTGCGTCGCGTTCGTGGTAAGAAAAATCGTAATTGCACTTTCTACAAGATAGGTTCTTTCTCATTCGATACGCAGAAGCAAATCTTATCGCGTGGTGATCAACAGACGAAGCTTACAACGAAAGAGAGTGAATTGCTCAGTTTGCTTTGTGCCCACGCTAACGAAATCTTACAGCGTGACTACGCTTTGAAGACAATTTGGATAGACGACAATTACTTCAATGCACGTTCAATGGACGTTTACATCACCAAATTGCGTAAGCACTTGCGTGCTGACGAGAGTGTTGAGATTATCAACATTCACGGTAAGGGCTACAAGTTGATTACTCCCGAACCTACTGAGGAGTAAGCACACATTGCTACATTATTGATAACCTAAGGATTAAATATTTTGTATACAGGGCATATTGCTTTGAGTAGCGATATGCCCTTTTTTAGTATATTTTATTAGGTCATTGGTATAGTTTTATCATTCCGTGCTTTATGATAATGCAACTTTTTAGTATTTTTGCACGAGTTATGCAGTGTGCGTATGCTGCAACTTATAGAAGTCGTCTAAACTTTTATGAAGTTCAAGATTTGCCTTTATTTTTGAAGCAATTTTTGGCATTGAAGAGGGAGTGTAGCGAGCTACACGACCGATGAAAGGTCAAAAAGCGGTCAAAAAGAAAGGTAAAGATTGAATTTAGAAGAGATAAAAGTTTAAATATAATCTTCGTCAGAAAAGTTTAGACGACTTCATAACCAAACGTAAAATATAATAATCCCTTAACGAAAAGAATGAAAAGTAAGATATACCTCTTCTCTTTCTTACTATTAGCTGTGGCTGCGTTGTTTCAGTCATGCAATGACGACGAGACTTACGCTGATAAGCGTAAGCGTGAGGATAAGCAAATAAGATCCTTCTTAACCTCTGGTGCGCAAGTGAAGAGTGAAGATGTTGAAGGCGAGTATCTGCTCAACGTTGCAGGCAATATCAAGGTCATATCAGAGTCGGAGTTTGAGCGCAATGATAGCACGACAGACGTTTCGAAGAACGAGTACGTTTATTTTAAACGTACAGGCATATATATGCAGATACAGTCGAAAGGAGATGGTAAGAAACTCGCTGATGGCGAAAATGCTCGTGTCGTATGTCGTTACATTGAGTTCAATATAGCATCAGATAGTATTCAGTCTACTAACAACCTAACGAGTAGTACGGAGATGAAGCCAGATGTGATGATAGTCAATAATACCTTAGGCTCATTCACAGGCACCTTTGTGAGTGGCCAGATGTATCAGACCTATAACTCATCGGCTGTTCCTGCTGCATGGCTCAAACCACTTACCTATATCAATTTAGGGCGCGCAACAGACAACTTAGCTCATGTGCGTTTGATTGTGCCAGGCTCACAAGGTCAAGCCAATGCTTCGGCGAACGTTTACCCCTGCTTCTATGATATAACCTATCAGCGTGGACGGTAATTGCCTTGCGCTATATCATATAATAAAGGTCAGAAAAGATATAGATTATCTAAAAGATGAAATCTATGCTTTTCTGACCTTTGCTTCGTTTTGTTTGGCCTCTCCCTAAATTAATTGATAGAATGCATTGTTAAAACCTGTCTTACCATTATCTTATCAATAGAAAAATTAGCTTTGACAATCCATGGATTTTCTGTCGCAAATGTGCTGGAATATTTTTAAAGTTTGTTTGTTCTTGCGATGTTCTTATGCTATTTTGCCGATTAATTTGATTTAAATTTACGAAAAATAGTATTTTTGCAGAAAAATATTTCTTCTAAGATAAAGAGAAGCAAACCTAATTCTTAAATCCCTTAAATCAACCCCACGTTTTGTTGAAACAATGTATTCTAATCATATTATTTTTATGTTGTACATGTGTCGAAAAGGCGGGTGCACAAATGGTTGATGGGCCATATATTACTTGGGAGGACTTTGTGCAGAGCTATTTAGACCCATATCAGGCGGATAATGATACAGACGTTGACTTAAAGGAACGATTGGAAGTATTGGCGCAACACCCGATGCAGATTAATTTGTTGGGCCGTGATGATTTGTTGCAATTGCCCTTTATCACGGGTGAGCAGGCTGACTCTTTGTTGAGCTATCGGGCGAAGAAGCATGGCTTTGTGTCGTTGGGAGAACTGCAACTTATAAGGGGTATGGACTATTACACGCGTGTTTATTTATCGTTGTTCGTGCGTTGTGAAGCAGCTTATCCACCAACAAAAGAGCAATTACAGCGCTGGAAAGAAAACGATAAAATAACAAAGAAGTTATTCACGGGTAACCATACGATTGAAAGTAGATTGGACTGGCCGCTTTATCAGCGTGAGGGATATGTCCCTAAGGAGACACCCACAACTACCAATTGGTATGCTGGCAATGCGTTACACCATATCATTCGCTATCGCTATCATTATAAGCAGGAGGCGCTTTACGGACTTACGCTCGAAAAAGATGCGGGCGAACCTGTATGTAAGCAAGGATTTTACCCCTACGACTATTGGTCGGGGTATGTGATGCTGCGTCCGAAGAACAAACCATGGAGTATGGTAGTGGGTGATTACAATGTATATGGCGGACGAGGCTTGCTCTTAGGGAAATTGCAATTTGGTGGAAAAGCAGAGCAAATGCGTGTTCTAAAGCGCCCACAGACGCAATTCAAAGCACATACATCGGCTGATGAGAACCGTTACTTTAGAGGCATAGCTGCGGCTTATCAAGCGAAGGCTTGGCGGGCGGTAGCTTATTTCTCTTATCGAAAGTTAGACGGGCGTTATGATAACCTTTCGCACGACACAGTGCGTACGATTTTAACCTCAGGGTTGCACCGCACCTTGTCCGAAATCGCTGCGCGCCGCACATTGGCTTGCTTGACAATGGGCGCAAGTGTAGATTATGTAGCTCAGCGTTGGGGCTTGTCGGCTAATGCGATTGTAACACATTATGGGAGCGTGGTTAGTCCGCAAGAGCGCGCCTATAATAAGTATTACTTTCGAGGCCAAACGGCAGTGGGAAGTTCGTTGAGTTATTACGCATTGTTGGGCCGCATATCGGCAGTGGGGGAGTGGGCTGTTGACGGTAAAGGCCATTTGGCTGTAGAGAATAGTTTGAATTATCGCGTTTCGCAGCGATTAGCTTTTAATGTGCAGCAGCGTCATTTTTCTTATCGTTTTGTGAGCATCAATGGCCAAGCCTTGCAGCAAGGCAGTCGTGTGGCCAATGAACAGGGGGTGATGTTGGGAGTACGTTATTTACCGATACAACGGTTGGAACTTATGGGGTATGTTGATTTGTTTCGTTTTCCACGCCCCACGTTTAATGCTTATTTTAATAATACTTCCGGCTTTGAAGCCGCACTGCAAGGGCAGTATAGCTTTAGCAATCAATTTAAACTGCAATGCCGTTATCAAGCGAAGCAAAAGCAATACAATTTTACTTACAATAAAGAACGATTGTTAGAACGTAGAATAACGCAAAAGTTGCGTACGGCGCTGGTTTGGACATGGTCTCACTTCGACTGCAACGTGCAAGCTGATGTGGTAAATGCTTATCGTCAAAGCGGCCAAAGTGCGTGGGGCGCGATGTTGTCAACACGCGTGGGGTGGAAACCTTTAACCGCTTTTCAACTCAAGGCTTTTACAAGCCTATTCATGACAGACGATTACGACAGTCGAGTCTATGCTTACGAACCGCAGTTATTACATACCATGAGTTTCAGCTCCTTCTTTAATCAAGGCTGGCGAGGTGTGTTGTTGGTCAATTGGCAGTGTTGTAAGTTGCTCACATTATCACTTCGTTATGGAGCGTTGAAATATTTTAATCGTTCCACGCAGTCGTCAGGGACAGAGACGATTCATTCATCGTGGAAGAATGACGTTTCGCTTCAAGTAATCTTCAAGTTATAAATCTTACGTATGATGAAACAAAAATCAATATTATCATTTGCGCTCTTCCTGCTTTCGCTCTTCACGATGGCCCAGGAAGCACAGAAGCCAGAATTGCCTACAACTTTTACAGCACAATCACTGGTAAATGATGTGGCCGAAGGCTATTATGTCTTAAGCGGACTAAATGAAAACGAGAACGAATGCTTTCTACAATCCGTCCAAGCAAAAAATAAAACAAAACTTTGTGCCGTGTCTTTATCAAAGACAGATAATAAAGTGACAATAACGGACGAAAAATTGTTGTGGCAAGTAATAAAGACTCCGGCGGGAAAGCTATTGCTTTATTCGCCAACAGAGAAAAAATATCTGGTGCGAAAAAAGGCGAAGAGTGTTGACATAGCGCTGAATGCTAAAGCTAACGATTTAGCAGAATGGTCGTATAAAGTAACCAACGAAGGAAGGTTAAGTTTGTATGAAGGCGACCGCGTGCTGGTGCCGCATAAGGACTATAATGCTGATGAAGACGTTAGTTACTTTGGCAACTATTCGTCAACTTATAGTGAAAAAGATGTGCGAGGACTCGCTTTGTACGCCCCATCGAATGCTTCAACTTCAGGCACCATTACAATGCCTACGCAAGGACAATGTGTGTGCTTAACTTCGCGTTCAACTTATCAAGCAAAAGGTGGAAATGAAATGCCACTAAGTGATGTGTTGTTGAATAATGGTTCTGTAGCACAAACTTCGCAAATGCAACTTCTAACGGTAGAACTTACCTCAGCAACGACCTTTCGCTTATTGACTGATGAAGGATATTTATCATACGATATGACTATTTCTTCAAGTTCGGTGGAGTGGCAGGTGCAAAATGGTTGCCTTGCTACGGTCGAGGAGACTCCTCGTTTCTTGAACTACGGTGCAGGTCGTTGGTACTTGTGTGGTACGGCCTCCTTATCTGTCCCTTCACAGTGGCGGCAGGTGGCTGATGAGCCACAGCAAAGCATAAGTGACAAAGGAGTTTGTTTGTTAAAGGGTGGGTGGACTGCAGATGCATTGCAAAATCTGGCTATCACAGACGACGTGAAATGCCTTGATTTGACAGCTTTATCTTTGCCCGTTAAAAGCTTTGCATGGGACGCGCTGCAGTCTAAAAACATACCGCTATTTATTAATGCAAGTGATCTTACGCCTTCTTCTTGGCGCTTTGTCGTGCGTTGTTCGGCTACTGAAAATAGATTGTTAGATGCTGCATTGCTCTTGACCGACAAGACTCCGTTTTATACCGATCGGCCCATTCGTATTGCCGAAGGACAGGTCGTTTATAAACGAGCCTCTTGTACGGATAAGGGCTGGGAAACGTTAAGCCTTCCTTTTGCAGCAACGCTTAGTGAAGGGGCAAAAGCATACGTGTATGATAAATTAGAAGACGATACGTTGGTGTGTAAAGAAGTCACGCAAACAAATAACAAACATGGCTATTTGGTGTATCGTGAAGCAGGACGAACACTCACGCTTACTTCATTGGCGGGCGAAATGAAGAGCAACGTTGAGACATTGACTAATGGACTTTTGCCAAATAGAGAATTGATGACGGTGTCGGCTAATACACGAGCCATTTATCTGTTGCAGCGTTCTGCGTCCACCTTCCGAAGGGCAGCAGTTGGTAGCAAGTTAGCTCCATTTCGTGCTTACTTTGAGCGGAATGAGAGCAGAGCATCCCTGAAGATTAGGGTAAGGTGAAGGGGAAGATAAATTGCAGTTTATCAAACGCGTCCCCCCCTAATCCTATGGCCTGACATAAATGAATATTTATAAAATAGTATGCATAAAATTGCCGATACAGCGTATTGTTATTAATTTTGCAGCCGAAAAAGAAAATAATACGCATAACTATACATGAACGAAACTAAACAAACGCCTTCTGCCTTCTTATCCCTCTTGCCTTTAGTCGTATTGGTGCTAATGCTGGTGGCCACCATTCGAGCTTATGGTAGTGACTCATTGGCAGGGGCCAGCCAAGTAACGCTATTGGTAGTGTCTGCATTTTGCGTCTTGTTGGGCACACAATTCTTAAAAGTGCCATGGGCAGAGTTTGAACAAGCCATTACGCGCAATGTATCAAGCGTAACCAGTGCGATACTCATACTCCTATTTATCGGCGCATTGAGTGGCACGTGGATGGTGAGTGGGGTAGTGCCCTCACTGATATATTATGGTATGAAGATCATTCACCCCGAAGTATTCCTCACGTCCACTTGTCTTATCAGCGCTTTAGTAAGTGTCATGACAGGCAGTTCGTGGACCACTATTGCCACCATTGGCATCGCCCTCATGGGTATCGGTCGGGCTCAAGGATTTGACGACGGTTGGATAGCAGGAGCCATTATCAGTGGAGCCTACTTTGGTGATAAGATTTCTCCCTTGTCCGACACCACAGTTCTTGCATCGGGTGGGGTAGGAGTGCCACTTTTTAAGCACATACGCTATATGATGATTACCACCTTCCCCTCCTTACTCATCGCGTTGGTTATCTTCACCATAGCAGGTTTTACGCACGAAAGCACCACTGGCAATGAAGTGTTCCTGTTCTCAGCAGCCCTCTCATCGCGTTTCAATATCACTCCGTGGTTATTACTCGTACCGATTATTACGGGTATCATGATAGCGCGTCGCTTTCCACCAGTCGTAACGCTATTTATGTCGACGCTGATAGCCGTAGTATTTGCCCTCATATTCCAACCCGAAGTGTTAAGCGAGATAGCCGAAGGCAACCTTTTCAAAGGAGCCATGCAAAGCATCTACGGTTCAACTTCCGTTTCTACACATAGTCCTATGCTTACCTCATTGGTTGCCACACGTGGCATGGCGGGCATGATGAACACGATTTGGCTTATCATCTGTGCCATGTGTTTTGGTGGAGCTATGGAGGCCGGTGGCATGGTGCGTGGCATTACGCAGATATTTGTTCGCATGATTCATGGACGTGTCAGCCTAGTCGCTTCTACCGTTTGCAGCGGATTGATGCTCAACTTAGCCGTGGCCGACCAATATATCTGCATTCTGCTCACGGGCAATATGTTTAAGAAGATTTACGATCGTCAAGGTTTTGAACGTCGCCTCTTGAGTCGTACCACAGAGGACAGCGTGACCGTCACCTCCGTGCTCGTCCCTTGGAACACATGTGGCATGACGCAAAGCACCGTCCTCGGAGTTTCCACCTTTACCTATTTGCCCTATTGCTTTTTCAATCTTATCAGCCCCTTAATGAGCATCTTCGTTGCCACTATAGGTTATAAGATTTTCCGCACATGGGATAAGCGTTAGTCCAACGCCTTCCTCTAGTTTATAGGCAAGCATTGCATCTTCTTTCAATAAGAGAAATGCAATGCTTGCCTATTCTCTTCTATCAATATTCCATTCGCGCGCACGCGCGTGTACACGTGTACATGTTATATCTGTTCGTAAAATCTGTTTCATGTTTCATTTTTATGTTTCAACTCATTGAAAATCAAACGTTTCAAGAGATGAAACATTGGCATTCTATGTTTCATTTTTGGTTTCAATGTTTCATTTTTTATTTACCATACCCCTTTCCAAAAAACTCAGTGGGAGAGAAATAAAACCCCAATGGGAGCGATTTAAAACCTCAATGGGAGAGAAATCAAACCCCAATGGGAGAAACACCACTGAAACATT
>UQHJ01000064.1 GCA_900540885.1 uncultured Prevotella sp. | reverse complement strand
TAATGCATTAATAATCAATGCCTTACAATTGGAAATGTTGCAGTTTTTATCCGAATAATTTTGGTGCGTCTGCCCTGTCGTCAGGTGATGACGCGTCGTCCACTTGGCAGTATACGTGTTTCCACTGGCCTGTGGACATGTTTCCACTGGCCAGTGTACATGTTTCCACAGGCCAGTGGACGACAACCGAGTGAGCAAGATTGATTAATTATCCAACTGCAACATTTTTTACCTTAAGTACAAAAAATCAATAAATTATTATCACAAGTAGTTATTTATACGAAAAAAAAGTATCTTTGCAACGAAATATGAGGAATTGGCAATACTTTTGATAGTTGTAAGCCTTTCATTTTAAGTCTACTCACAAAAGTTTACACACATTGCCTAACGTGCTTCTGCTTTAGAGCGTTACATCATTCCTTGCCGCACTTTTTATGAATAAGGATCACGGCATCCACGAAGAGGCCAATCGCACCACGACCTCATGCGTTGAGCTTACCCCCAACGGCCTCCCCAAAGTTCAGGAAGAAACACACGTTTTTGTCAAGAACTCACACACAGGGGTGTCCACCAACTGTGTCCTGAAAAAGAGCGACCTTTATGCTCGCCAACACAAATTACCCCCCGAAACTGGTTTGCGCTTAGAGTGACCTACGGACGCGAACGTACCGCCTACGACTATTTAGTATCGATGGGCGTGAAGGCTTTCTGTCCGATGCACAGAGTAGCAAAGATAATTAAAGGCAAGCGTCGATTGGTTATGCAGTCACGCCTGCCTAACCTATTTTTTGCCTATGGCACGGAAGAAGAGTTGCAACAATTCGTTTATGACAACACCAACCTGCCCTTCCTCCGCTTCTATTATCGCTACTATCATGACGAACGCCACTCGATGAAAAAGGAGCCACTCATTGTGTCCGACGAACAGATTGAAACGTTTCGCATCATTTGCGAATCAACCGACCATGGCACGTTCGTATCGAGCGATGAGATACACCTCTTCGAACGCGGTGAGTTGGTGCGCGTCACACGTGGCGAATTTGCGGGTGTCGTAGGCCGCGTGACCCGCTTTAAGGGTCAGCAACGCGTAGGCATCTACATAGACGGTGTGGCCACCGTTGCCACCGCCTACGTGCCTAATGCTTATTTAGAAAGATTAGAAGATTAGGAGGTTAGGTAACTCAAGTTTATTATATTTATGAACAAAGTTTACATTAAAGAAATAGGCATTTATCCATTTCAGTCAAAACAACAGATTGCGGAGTTTGCTAACCTCCACTCTGGCATTCTC
Source organism: uncultured Prevotella sp. (assembly GCA_900540885.1). Classification (GTDB taxonomy): domain Bacteria; phylum Bacteroidota; class Bacteroidia; order Bacteroidales; family Bacteroidaceae; genus Alloprevotella. The sequence goes on along the minus strand of UQHJ01000064.1, from coordinate 12,301 downwards.
ATTGCCATTAATGCAGAGAAGATATTGAACGCTACGTCCGAAACACGCGCTATCATCAATCGCAACATCGGTTATTGCGACGGGGCGGGTCCCTTAATGGTATTGCATAGGCGGGGATATAAGGAGGCTATCAAAGTGGCGGGGTGTGAGCTATGGCTTTCGATTGTTGAACAGTATTATAAAGAGAAAACGTTCTATCTTGTTGGCGGCAAACAGACGATTATCGAAGAGACGGTTCATAAATTGAAGGCACAATTCCCAGGCATACAGATTGTGGGCTATCGCAATGGTTATCTCCAATCTGACAATGAGCGCCAACAACTCATCAACGATGTTGCAACGAAAAGACCCAACGTTGTATTCGTTGCCATGGGTTCGCCCAAGCAAGAACTATTGATGGAGGAAATGCTGCAAAAGCACAAAGCCATTTATCAAGGTCTCGGTGGCAGTTTCGATGTGTACACAGGTCATGTGAAGCGTGCCCCACAGTGGTGGATCAATCACAACGTAGAATGGCTCTACCGCCTCCTTCACCAGCCCAGTCGCATTAAACGACAATTTATCTTATTCAAATTCGTCAAACTTCTTATTCAGAGATAAGGTTAATGAGTTTAATAAGTTTAATGAGTTAATAGGTTTAATGAGTTTAATAAGCCCCGCCAAACTCAATAAACTCATTGAACCCATTAAACTAATTAAACTCACTAAACTTATTAAACTCATTAAACTTATTAAATTCATTCCCTATGGTAAACGTAATAGGTTTAGGATATATAGGTCTTCCCACATCACTTATGTTGGCAGCACATGGTGTTGAAGTAATAGGAACCGACTATAATGCTGCATTAGTAGACAAACTACAAGCAGGCATAATCATCTTCAGCGAAGAGGGACTAAGCGAACTCTTCAGCCAAGCTGTAGAACAAGGCATAAAGTTTAGCCACGACTACCAAGTGGCCGACACTTATATTGTATCTGTTCCCACCCCTTATGACAGAGTGTCTAAACAGATTGATGCTCAATACGTGACAACGGCCGTGACGGAAGTGCTGAATATTTGTCCCCCTGAAGCTGACATCATCATTGAGTCTACTATCAGTCCCAATACCATCGACCGCTTTGTTCGTCCCCTCATTGCTACTTCAGAAAAAGAGGTGAACTTAGTTCATGCTCCCGAACGCATCATTCCGGGCAACATGATATACGAACTTATTCACAACAATCGCACCATTGGGGCTGACACGCCCGAAGTGGCCGAACGCATTAAGCGACTTTACAGTTCGTTCTGTCAGGGTGAGATTGTTACGACGGACATTCGTATAGCCGAAATGACGAAGGTAATCGAAAACACGTATCGCGCTGTCAACATTGCCTTTGCAAATGAATTGCAACACATTTGCCATCATAACGGTATGGACGTAAACGAGATTATTCGCATCTGCAATATGCACCCGCGTGTCAACATCATGAGTCCCGGCCCTGGTGTGGGCGGTCACTGCATTCCCGTTGACCCTTGGTTTATTGTCGGTGACTACCCACTGCACACGCCCATAATCACGGCCAGCCTCTTGGGAAATGCAGCACAGCCTGACTACGTACTAAAACGCATCTATCTCATCATGAAGGAAAAGGGTATGACTGACCCTTCACGCGTAGGACTGTACGGCATTACGTATAAGGAGAATGTGGACGACTATCGCGAATCACCCACGCTGCAACTCTTACACGCACAACGCAAGCACTTGGCACAACCCCTCAAATGTTACGATCCTTACTTGGAAGGACGCAACGTGACACCTTCACAGGTGGATAATTTCGAAGAGTTCCTTAATAGCGTTGACTTCGTAGTGATTATGGTAAAGCACGACGACATCAAGCAGCATTGGCAGGATTTGGAAGGAAAGATTGTTCTTGATTGCCAAAACATCTGCCCTCTACCTAACGTGTATAAACTTTAGGAGATTAATGGGTTAAAAAGTTACTTCTATAACACTTTTGCAATAAACGGTAATTTTTTTAACATCCTAACCCCCTAACCCCTAACATCCTACCTCAGCATGAAAAAGATAATGCTCGTTTTTGGCACACGCCCAGAAGCCATTAAGATGGCGCCTCTGGTTAAGTCCTTGCAAGCAGACACGGCGCACTTCCAAACGGTGGTATGTGTAACTGGTCAGCACCGCGAAATGTTAGACCATGTGCTACACATCTTTAACATTCGCCCCGACTATGACCTCAATGTGATGCAGCAAGGGCAAGACCTTTACGACGTGACTGCACGCATTATGCTGAAGATGCGCGAAGTGTTACAAACGGAGCACCCCGACCTTATGTTGGTACACGGCGACACAACGACCTCTACAACGGCCGCCTTGGCTGCCTTTTACCAACAAATACCCGTGGGACACATCGAGGCAGGACTGCGCACACACAACATTTACTCACCCTGGTCCGAAGAGATGAATCGACAACTTACTGCGCGATTGGCTACCTACCACTTTGCACCAACGCCTTTATGTCGCACCAATCTGCTACGCGAGGGCATTTCCGCCGAGCGCATCTTCGTCACGGGCAATACGGTGATCGATGCCTTGCACTACATCACCGCGCAACAACACATCACGCCTTCGTCAACGAACGCACAACGCATGGTGCTCATTACAGGTCACCGACGTGAGAACTTTGGCACGGGACTGCAAGACATCTGCCGCGCTATTAAGACCTTGGCCGAACGTTACCCCGACGTAAAGTTTGTTTATCCCGTTCACCCCAACCCGAACGTTCACAATGCCATTACGCAACTGTTTGGCACAACAGACGAAACGAACGACACCTGTGGCAACATTCACTTTGTCAAGCCATTAGGATATACTGACTTCGTAGCACTCTTGGCACAGAGCACGATTATACTGACCGACAGTGGAGGCATTCAAGAGGAGGCTCCGGGGTTGGGCAAGCCCGTATTAGTCATGCGCGATACGACGGAACGTCCTGAAGCACTTGAAGCGGGTACGGTGAAACTCGTTGGGGCGGACACGCAATGCATCGTGACGGAAGTATCAAAGCTATTAGACGATAAGGAGGCTTATCAGCAAATGAGCCGAGCTATCAACCCATACGGTGACGGACACGCCTGCGAACGCATCGTTGAAACGTTAAACTCTCTGATAAAGAATGGATACCTATAATATAGGGAGGGGCTTACTGAGTTGCCTACTTCTGTTTCCTCTTTTTGCGGTGAGCCAAACTACGCTGAAGAAGGGAACTACCGACCCCATTTACCTACAACTATATGGGGGCATTAATAAGTCGGCCAATGAGCACTTGCCTTGGACTGAAATTTCGAAATATCCCTTTTCGGGCGGCTTCTTCGTAGGTGTAGGAAAGGAGTCCTCACCGCTGTGGGGCTGGCGCGTGGCTTTGCGCTATAATCACAACAAGAGTCGCAACGTGCCGAAGTGTGAATCGGCCAACGCTTGGGGGTGGAACAACATCGGCCTTTTTGCAGATGCTACTTTCGATCTCACCGACGCTTGGCAACGCGCACAAGCCGAAGGCGCTGCCGCAGCCAAAGTGTTCAACCTAAAGGCCTTTGCGGGCGTGGGCTTAGCTTATACTTTTGGATTTGACAAGGTTCCACTCTCTTACACGACTTCTTACTCACGCAATAGTCGCGTGGTACCTGCCATACGCGCAGGTTTAGATGCGACCTTCCGCCTTTCAGATAATTGGCGCCTCGGAGCAGAACTAAGCTATACGGCCTTTGCCGACCGCTTTAATGGCGTAAAGACGGATTTTCCGCTTGATGGCCGCTCTAACCTCAAAGTGGGCGTAACCTATCTGTTGGACAAAAAGTCGAAAAAGCTTATAACGGCCATGGCTCCCATTGTCTATGACAACCGTCTACGCACAGTGCCAGCCCTTCCGTTCATTATGCCTGAGGCTGAAAACGTAAAACGTCGCCAACTCACGGGACGTGCTTTCTTAGACTTCCCCGTCAACGAAACGGTAATTTACCCCTCTTACCGACGCAACCCGCAAGAATTGAAGCGCATTTGTGCGACAATCGATAGTGCACTCTTCGACAAGACGATACATGTAACTAAAATATCGCTACATGGCTATGCCTCACCCGAAAGTCCGTATAGCAACAATACGCGCTTAGCCAAAGGACGCACCGCTGCGCTTGAGGCTTATTTGCGCAAACGCTACAAACTATCGGCCTCGGTGTTCCACTCCACGTTTACGCCAGAGGATTGGGACAACTTGCGCGGCTTCATCTCTAATAGTGACCGCCGCCGTACAAAGAGCGACATCTGGTACGAGAATGCTTCTATCCTTGAAACGCCTGAAGCACCTACCGCTGTGCTCAACCACCGTGACGAGCTCTTACAAGTGATCGACCTCAACATCGACCCTGACGAAAAGGAACTCAAGTTGAAAGAGGTGGCTGGCGGTGAGCCTTACAAGTGGTTGCTCAAACACGTGTACCCTGGCCTTCGCCACACGGACTACATTATTGACTACGTCGTGCGCCACTACCCTGTTAAGCAGAGTCGTAAACTCATCTATACGCACCCAGAGGCTTTGAGCCTCAACGAGATGTATGCCGTGGCCAACAGTTATGAGAAGGGTTCTGACGATTGGTTGGATGCCTTAACGATCGCTGCTAAGCAATACCCCGATGACGAAACGGCCAATCTCAATGCGGCTTGTGCTTGTGTAGAGGCCAAACGCTTATCAGACGCGAAACGTTTCTTAAAGAAAGCGGGCCATAGCGCACAAGCCATCTACCTCAACGACATCATTCGTGCCATGGAGGGCAACTGTAAGTGGCAATTGATTAACGGAAAAGTGATCGTACAAGCAGAAGAGTAAACGAGTTTTTGGGTTAACGGGTTAACGAGTAAACGAGTTAACGGGTAAGTTACTTTTTCAGTTTCATTGTTTGTTTATATAAAGCTAACTTACTTGTTAACTTGTCAACTTGTTAACTCGTCAACTAAAAAAAAGAACAAGAATGGACATTAAATATATAGCATTCGCTTCACTATCGGCTTTAGCACTCACTTCATGCTCATCAGATAGTTATACAGAGCTGGAGCGCACCAAAGATGCCTTTCTCAAACAATTAGATGGAAACATCAGCCAACTGCAATGGTGGCGAACAGCAGTAACACTTAACGTAAAGGTAAAGACCGAAGCCCCAACCAAACTTTGGCTCATGTCGGGCAAGGATAAGGGAACGCTCTACGACTACAAGGAAATTTCAGCCGCTGGGTCTGTACAAATGGTCGCCCCACAAGGACAAGGCAATACGCTCTACTTAGTGAGTGTCTGTAACCATCAAAAAGACATCACACCCATTACGCTAACGGGTAAAATGGTAGAAGGTGTGAACTTGATCATTACACTTCCTCCCACACAGGATAGGAACGAGGTGTTTGTGCCACAACCTGCCTCAAATCAGGCAAAGATGCAAGCACTCAGCAAGGAAACTACTGATAAAGTAGGTGTATCTACATTACTTAAAGGTAGTAGCATTAAGGGCAATGCTTTTCAAAATGAGTTTTCAAAGAATCAAGTAAGCGAGGCTCTTTATATTCTCGGAAACGCTTACAAAGAATTCATTTCTGCTAAATCGTTTGGTGCGAATTGTGATTATGAGCTCAAATCAAATGGTGAATTTAACATCACCTGGTTCGCTGGCAACAGTCAGTCATCAGAGTCACACATCTTGGGCTATTATTATCACACACCTGGCACTTACAAGGATATTCAGTACGTCGACCTCTCTGAAACTGATATTTACGACTACATCGACAACATGCCCAAAGTGCAGTATAAAGTGAATGAACAGGCTGCCCAACAATATGGCGTTAAAGCTGACCACTGGTATGATGCTAATTTCGACATGGGCGATACGTTTGACGACCCTCACCCCAACCTATCGGCACGTCGGAACGATGATGCCTACAACTCTATCGCTGTATACAATCGTTATGGCAACAACATTTCTGCCATACGCGGCATTTCGTTTACAGTCAAAGTGCCCAAAGGTAAGTATGTAGGTTTCTACCACCGCATTGAAGGGGTGTCGCAACCTGAGCAGTACGACCGTTTTGTGAAAATGGACATCAAACCTTATACTTCGCGTGACAAGTTTAAGGCCATGAACTTCTCGTGTGAAGCAATGAATATGAACATGAAAGGTTCGTACCGCAGCTGCGTGTTTAAGACACCGAACGCCATTTGGTTGGGCATGGAAAATGACTACACGGGTGGTGACCTCGACTGCAACGACGTAATGTTCGAAGTGAGTGCAGACCTTGAAATTTATAACCCTACAATTGTTGAACCTGACCTCAAGCCTTTTGGCGAATATGACGACCTCATGCCTTGGACGATTGCTTACGAGGACGTAGCTCGCCAAGCTGACTTCGACTTTAACGACGCGGTAATAAGACTCTTGCCTAATCCCGAGAAGGAGGAGTGCTGCGTAAAGGTAATGGCTGCTGGTTCACCCGCTAAGATGTACCTACACTACGATGGTCCCAATGGCGATATCAACTTAGGCGAGATACACGAACTTCTTGGTGGCTCAGCTGGTACTACTATCAACACCACTAACAGCATAGCCGAAACGGCTGCTGCACAGGTAACTTGCGTCACGTGGCCCAAGGATTATTGCATGAAGGAAGATGCTCACCGCTTTTACATCGAAGTGCAACGTGGCACGTGTAAGGATTGTAGTGATGTCATCACCTTACCCGAAGAACCAGGCCAAATGCCCGAAGCCATACTCATTGCTGGCGAGTGGAAGTGGCCCATGGAGGGCATTCACATTAACACGGTCTACCCTTCTTTCTCCAATTGGTGCAAAGACGTTACCAACCAAAATTATTGGGACTGGTACGCACAACCGCTAAATGGAAAGGTGGTAGAAGTACAATAAACTGCAATTTATCGGCCTAACGAGAATGAACATTAACGAAAAAATTAATGGAATAATTAATGTTCAATTAATGATAATTAATGTTCAAAACAAAGCGCGAAGCGCATAACATAAATAGTTAACGTTTAAGTTTAGGTGCGCTTCGCGCGTTGTTTTGAACATTAATTATCATTAATTGAACATTAATTATTTCATTAATTTTTTTCGTCAATTATTCGTTAATGTTCATTCTCGTTAGGCCGATAAATTGCAGTTTACCTCACTCCTTTTTGTTCATTACGCAATACTTTCGTAACTTTGGCCAGAATTTACGACCTTTTAGTTCCACTTTATCACTACACGCCCCTATCTCACACCCTATATGATACGAAAGTTATGCCTACTATGGTGCGCAATGATTGCACTCATGGCTTCAGCACAAGAATACGATGCATCGTTTAACACCCTACGACTGCCCGTGTCGTCACACACTGCAGCCTTAGGCGGACAAAACGTTTCGCTCATTGAAGATGCTCCCGCTATAGGGTGGAGCAACCCTGCGCTCTATGCCAACGTGAGCGACCTTTCGTTGGGCCTTAACTTTATGACGTATGCGGCAGGTAGTAACTGGATGGGGGCACACTTCGTCCACGCATTGGGCGACCGCCACACACTGGCCGTGGGCGCACAGATGATGAACTTTGGTAAAATGGACGAAACGGATGAGTCGGGCAACGTTATAGGCGAGGTGAGCGCAAAGGACTTTGTCATTGGTGTGGGCTATAGTTACTTGCTTTCTGACCGTTGGTCGGGCGGTGCAAACTTGAAGTACATCGTGTCAAACTTGGCTGGCTATTCGGCCATGTCGTTTTCCGTTGACGTGGGTTTGAACTATTACGATGATGAACAAGACCTCTCACTATCGGCTACGCTGCAAAACATGGGCGCACAACTCAAGGCTTATGACGAGGGACGACACCTCAAAACGCCCTTTGCACTCAACGTGGGTTTCTCTAAGGGATTGGACCACTTGCCCATACGATTTCACGTAACCATGACCGATATAACACGTTGGAAGTCAAGCTACTACGTATTACCCGAAGATAAGGACAACCAAAAGTCGAATAAGGTAAGCTTTGGAAAGATTGCACTCAACCACTTTGTTGTGGGACTAGACGTACTGCCCACTGACTACCTTTACCTCTCGTTGGGTTACAACTTCCGTCGTGCCTACGAACTGAAAGCAGCAGGTTCGTCACATTGGGCTGGCATCAGTGCTGGTGCTGGCATCAACATCAAACGCTTCAACTTCGGCGTATCATACGCTAAATACCACCACGCAGGCAACTCTTTCATGGCCAACGTGGGATACAAGATTTAGTTGACGAGTTAACAAGTTGACGAGTTGACAAGTAAGTTTGTATTATATAAAAGTAACTTACCCGTTAACTCGTCAACTTGTTAACTCGTCAACTATAAAAAAGTAAAGAAAATGAAAAAGATCATCATAGCCATTGACGGTCACTCGTCATGCGGCAAAAGCACTATGGCCAAAGATTTGGCTCGCCAAGTAGGATATATTTATGTAGACACGGGGGCCATGTATCGTGCCGTCACACTCTTTGCTTTACAACACCAACTCTTCAACGAAGACGGTAGCGTAAAGGCTGACGAACTGCAAGAGATGATGCCCCAAGTGGAAGTGGGCTTCCGCCTCGACCCCGATACAAAACTGCCACTCACGCTTCTCAACGGACAGTGTGTTGAGAACGAAATTCGCGGCATGGAGGTGAGCAGCCACGTGAGTCCGATTGCAGCCCTGCCTTTTGTACGCAGTGCCATGACAGCTCAGCAACAACGCATGGGCCAAGACAAGGGCATCGTTATGGACGGCCGCGACATTGGTACGGTGGTTTTCCCCGAAGCCGAACTCAAAATATTCGTTACAGCCTCGACCGAAGTACGTGCACAACGTCGCTACGACGAATTGAAGGCAAAGGGACAAGATGTCAACTATGACGACATCTTGAAGAACGTACAAGAGCGCGACTACATCGACTCTCACCGCGAAGTGGCTCCGTTACGACAAGCCGACGATGCTATCCTGCTCGACAACTCTCACCTCACCATTGCCCAACAGAAACAATGGCTCTTGATACAGTTCGCACGTCGCACCTCTTGGCTTCCCTTTATTGAACAAGCCTTGGCCGATGTGCCCTACCCCACCCATCCCGAAGGACTTTACGAACCGATTGAATATGTGCTCTCAATGGGAGGCAAACGCTTGCGCCCCACCTTGCTCTTAATGGCCTATTCTCTTTATAAGGACGATGCTGAGAAGGCACTGCCTGCGGCCGTAGGCATTGAGACGTACCACAACCACACGCTCTTACACGATGACTTGATGGACAATGCTGATATACGACGCGGCAAGGCAACGGTACACAAGAAGTGGAACGACAATACAGCGGTACTCTCAGGCGACACGATGCTCATTATGGCTTTCCGCCATATCATGCAGTGCAAGGCAGCTAACACGGACGAAGTGCTCGACCTCTTTGCACGCACGGCACAAGAGATATGCGAAGGACAGCAATACGACGTTAACTTCGAAACGCGCACAGACGTAACAGAGTCAGAATACATCGAAATGATTCGCCTCAAGACTTCTGTGCTTTTGGCTTGCGCTACGAAAATGGGTGCTTTATTGGCTGATGCGCCAAGCGATGACGCTGAAGTATTGTATCGCTTTGCCGAGCGCATAGGTCTTGCTTTCCAATTACAAGACGATTATCTCGACGTGTATGGCGACCCTGCCGTATTTGGTAAGAAGATAGGTGGTGACATCATGTGTGGCAAGAAGACTTTCTTGCTCATCAACGCTTATCAGCGTGCCAATAGCGACATGAAGGCGGCGCTCATCTCGATCATTGAGGACAAGGAATTACCTGCTGATGAGAAGATACGTGCCGTAACCGACATCTACAACACACTCAACATTCCCGCTATTACGCTTAAAGCTATCAATCATTACTACAAAGATGCCTACACTGAGTTGCAAAAACTCTCATTGCCCCAAAAGCAATGGCAACCTTTGTGGGACTATGCCGAATCGCTCTTAGGACGTAAGAAATAATGATTAGTTAAAAGGTTAGAGGGTTAGGGGGTTAAAAGTATGTTTTGAAAATGAATAGATTGTACTTTTCATTTTCAAAACATACTTTTTAACCCCCTAACCCTCTAACCCATTGACCTCCGAACCCATTATCCCCATGAACTATATTGACACCCATACACATATATACAGCGAAGAGTTTGACGACGACCGCACAGAAGTTGTCGAACGTGCCCTAAAAGCGGGAGCGCAACACTTGCTTTTGCCCAATATTGACGAAGCTTCTATTCAACCCATGTTGGCACTATGCGAGGCTTATCCCGACCTTTGTCGTCCCATGATGGGACTTCACCCTACCGAACTTTCTGCTGACCCTTGGCCCTTACTCAACAAGATGGAAGGATTGCTTACTGCCCCCAATGCGCCTTACATAGCCGTGGGCGAAGTGGGCATTGACCTTTATTGGGACGACTCGCGACGCGACGAACAAATCTGTGTGTTTAAGCATCAAACCGAATGGGCCTTGCGCTTCGGCCTACCTCTCATGGTACACAGTCGTGCAGCTCATCGTGAATTAGTAGACACGCTCTTACCTTTTAAAGACGACATTACAGGCATTTTCCATTGTTTTGGCGGCTCTGATGAGGAGGCACACGAGTTGCTACAAACTTTCCCTGGCTTTGTATTAGGCATCGGGGGCGTCGTTACATTTAAGAAGTCCAAACTTCCCGCCGTGTTACGTGCCAACGTTCCGCTCGAACGCATTGTAGTCGAAACCGATGCTCCCTACCTCACCCCAACCCCTTATCGCGGCACACGCAACGAGCCTTCTTACGTACCACTCGTCATCGCCAAATTAGCCGAAGTGTACGAACGTCCAATTGAAGAGGTAGAAGATATATTGCTTCAAAACACACACCGAATATTTCAAAGCATCTAATACAGGAGGTAGGTTCGACAAACTGCAATTTGAAAACTTAACATGAATGAACATTAATAAAAAAATTAACGAAAAAATTAATGGAATAATTAATGTTCATTCTTGTTCTATTCGACAAATAGCAGTTTACCCACGCTATTCATTACGACTCCTTCCCCTATCAACGTGGCATATTTCGTCTAAAGTCAGTAGGCGAAATGCCTTCCACATTTTTGAAATACTTACCTAAGAAACTTTGATTGGGAAAGTTCATCTCGTCCGTTATCTCCTTTATCGATAGCGACGTATTAGTAAGCATTGACTTTATCTCAATGATAACAAGTGTCGTAATCCATTGTCCTGCGGTACGACCGCTCACCTGCTTGACCACCTCCGATAGGTGTTTGGGCGTAAGACACATTTCACTGCTATACCACTCTACGCTACGCTCGTTCTTATAATGAGCCGAAACGAGACGTATAAACTGGTCGAAGATAGTGTAAGCCCTCGTTTGCGTCTGCGACTGCGACGTAGGCTGCACACGTGCATCAAGCAGATTACATATCTCAAAATAGAAAGCACGTACCAACGATTCCGTAGCCTCACGCATATAACGCCCCGACCGCTTGTTGAGACGACGATTGATAAGGTGATAACAATCTATTATCCACGATTGTTCCTCAGCAGAAAGTTCCAACACGGGGTGCTCCATCAAATAAATCAAGTAGGGCCACATCTTATTCAACCCGACAATACAGTTCTGTGCAAAAGTACGAGACATCAAAACAGCCTTGCCATGAAAATTTTCGTCAACGTGTTGCTCGTCAAACACTTGATTGCCAAACGATATTAACAAATCGCCTTTCTTCATATACTGCACATTACCATTCACCGAAAACGATGCCTCGCCCTCGGTGCAAAGTGCTATAAACAAGAAACCTATCTGTGTAGGCGTCTGTACCAATTCGTTCCAACTAATATCGTCCATAAGCATCATCTCGTTGCCAAAGTATTGTGCAGCACCATGCAGCGCCTCACTGATGCTAATGGTAGGTATTGAACTTGCGTTTTGTGTCATTCGTTCGCGTTTTTATCCTTTCCGATTACGACTTTAAGGACTAAGGTTGATTACAAAGTTGTGCATTTTTAGCAAAATAGCCACTGATTTGCACAAAAAATGCGTTCTTCTCAAAAATATTTAGATATTCATTTGGCAGAACAGAATAAAAAGCATACCTTTGCACTCGCAAATCAGCAAGGTGCCATAGCTCAGTTGGTAGAGCAAAGGACTGAAAATCCTTGTGTCCCCGGTTCGATTCCTGGTGGCACCACC
>UQHJ01000063.1 GCA_900540885.1 uncultured Prevotella sp. | reverse complement strand
TTGGCAATGCCGACGCGGGGACGCGTCGCCCCCAGGTTAGGACGCGTCCCCCCAATTAGGCAGATAAATTGCTGTTTGTTAGTCTATGTGCGAAAAAATGTAGTTTTGTAGCAAATGTTCGTGCAAAAAAATGTAGCTATGTAGCAAATATTCGTGCAAAAAAATGTAGCTATGTGGCAAATGTTCGTGCAAAAAAATGTAGCTATGAAGCAAATGTTCGTGCGAAAAAATGTATCGTATAATAATAAATCCCCTCCTTAACTGTAGTAGTAAGGAGGGGATTTATTGTGTTTATATGTACTTATGCGTTGTCAGCGTGTTATGCTTTCTCGCCTTGTTGCTTGCGGCTCAAAGTGCGGTAAGCTATAGGAGCAGCAAGGAAGATAGATGAGAGTGTACCGAAGATAACACCCAATATCATAGCGAATGAGAATGAACGAATGCTGTCACCACCTAAGATGAAGATGCACAACAATACGAGCAAGGTAGTGAGTGAGGTCATCACGGTACGCGTAAGTGTGCTGTTGAGTGACATATTGAAGAGGTCGAAGGGCTTCATCGTGGGGTGCAAACCGAGGTTTTCACGCATACGGTCGAATACTACCACCTTATCGTTGATAGAGTAACCAATTACGGTCAGGATAGCACCGATGAAGGTTTGGTCAACTTCGAGTGAGAAACCAATCCAACCCCAGCAGATAGAGTAGACACCGATTACGAGCAACGTGTCGAATACGAGGGCTACGACAGAACCTACTGAGAAGGCTACGTTGCGGAAACGTATCAAGATGTAAACGAAGATAGCTGCCAATGAAAGCAATACGGCTACAATGGCACCACGGGTCATGTCGGCTGCTACGGTAGGTCCTACCTTTTGGGCTGAGATGATTGAACCACCTGTGTGGTTGTCGCGGTCAATGAAGGTGCTATAATCAGCCTTGATGAGCTTCGCATCGTGGAGGGCATCGAAGATGAAGCGTTCTACTTCTTGGTCGATGTTCTCATCGTCGTCGGCAATGCGGTAGTTGGTTGAAAGGCGAACGGCCTCGTTGCTGGTTGTGGTAATGGCAATGGCACTAACAATGGCGTTAGGATCCTTGGCATTTACCTTCTCAGCTACAGCCTTCTGTACTTGTTCGGGAGTTACACCGCGTTGTTCGAACTCAATTACGTAGTTACGACCACCAGTGAAGTCGATACCGCTTGAGAGGCCACGTGTGCTGAGGAAACCGATAGCGATGACTGCACCTACGATGAATACGTAGATAGAGCGCTTGCCCATCTTCATGAAGTTGACGTTAACGTTATTCAAGAAGTTGCGTGAGAGGCCTGTAGTGAAGGTCAATCCGAGCCACTTGTCCTTATTTAAGAAGTGCTCAAATACGATACGGCTGATCCATACGGCAGTGAAGAATGAGCAAACGATACCGATACCGAGTGTCATGGCGAAACCACGGATAGGACCTGTACCGAAGTTGTAGAGGATAACGGCGGTGATGATTGACGTCAAGTTAGAGTCGAAGATAGCAGAGAAAGCATTGCCGTAACCTTCAGCGAGGGCTGTCTTGAGTGCCTTACCGGCCTTGAGTTCTTCCTTCGTACGTTCGTAGATCAATACGTTGGCGTCAACGGCCATACCTAATGAGAGCACCATACCGGCAATACCACTCATGGTCAAGGCTGCTTGGAATGAAGTCAAGATACCGAAGGTGAAGAAGAAGTTGAGGATAAGCGCCATGTTGGCTACCATACCGGGGATAAAGCCGTAGAAGCAGCACATGAAGATCATCAACAATACGAAGGCTACTACACAAGCGGTGAAACCAGCTTGGATAGAGGCAGCACCGAGGCTCGGACCTACGGTCTCTTCTTGTACGATCTTAGTGGGGGCAGGCATCTTACCGCTCTTGAGCACGTTGGCGAGGTCGCGCGTGTCGTCAGTGGTGAAGTTACCAGAAATCTGTGAGTTACCGCCTGTGATTTCGCTCTGTACGACAGGGGCACTGTAAACGTAACCGTCGAGTACGATAGCAACGCACTTCTTGAGGTTCTTCTTTGTCAAAGCGGCCCAGTCGCGTGCACCGCTGGTAGTCATCGTCATGCTAACGATGGGACGGTGATACTGCTGTTCGAACTCATCCTTTGCATCAGCAATCACGTCGCCCTGCATAGAGGGTTGGCCGTTGACAGCGCGGAGTGCATAGAGTTCGAATACGTTGGCTTTCATGCCGCTGGCGCTCTTTACGCCCCATGCCAAACGGAGGTCGGTGGGGAAGATAGCGTGAGCTGCTTCGCTCTGGATCATTGCGTTGATAGCAGCGGTGTCCTTAGCAGTAGCATAACCTACTATGCAGTTGTTGCCCTGCATGCCTTGTATTTGTGCCAACTTGCTGAGCAAGGGGTGTTGGTCGGCTACGCTCTTGGCGCTCTTGGCCTTAGCGTTGGCAGCCTTTGTTGTGTCGGCAGCAGTGGTGTCAGCATCATTGCCGGCAAGACGCTTGTCAAGGGCAGTGAGTGAAGGCATTACCTCAGAGAGGGTGTAAGTCTCCCAGAACTCGAGGTTAGCGCTACCTTGTAACAACTTACGCACACGCTCAGGTTCTTTGATACCTGGCATTTCGACCATGATCTGACCGATCTGGCCTTTGCCTTTAAGGACTTGAATGTTAGGCTGTGCTACACCGAAGCGGTCGATACGTGAACGAACGACCTTGTTAGAGTTTTCAACGGCTACA
This sequence comes from uncultured Prevotella sp., assembly GCA_900540885.1. Classification (GTDB taxonomy): domain Bacteria; phylum Bacteroidota; class Bacteroidia; order Bacteroidales; family Bacteroidaceae; genus Alloprevotella. Next base: position 10,862 of record UQHJ01000063.1, on the reverse strand, counting down.
GCGACTTCATCGTTCAACACCTTCTTGACGTCGGCGTCAGTAGAGTTGTAGTTGATGTTCTTGTCGCTCAACTTTGAAGCGAAAAGGCCCGCGAGTTTGTTCTTGCCGTTGAGCTCTTGGTAAGTGCTTACGAAGGCGTCAACGAAGTCAACGTTGCCTTTCTTAGCTTCGGCAACGGCCTTTGTGTAGGCTTCCTTAAACTTGGGGTCGTTGGCGCTCTCGCCGGCGAGGTTTTTAACAACGTCGGGTACGCTCACCTCAAGCACTACGTTCATACCGCCCTTGAGGTCGAGGCCGAGGCCAATCTGCAGGGCTTCGCAGTCCTTGAGTGTTTTGCCGAGCCATACGGTCTCGTTGCGCATTGAGTCAAGGTAGGCTGCGCCGTCTTTGCCTTGTGCGGTCATTTGCTCAGCTTGTTGCTCGTACTTATGGGTGGGGTACGAGAAACTGAGGTACATGAGGCAAATCAAGGAAAGCAGCACTGCAATTACTTTAACAAATCCTTTGTTTTGCATGTGTTTGTTTGTGTTTTATTGTTTTTGTTTTCGTATTATTTCGTGAGAAGGTGGCGCTTTTAGCCACTATTGAACGTGCAAATATACGCAAATAAATTGAAAAACAAGTGTTTTCGGGGGTTAACACCATTTATCGTGCAAACGAGAATGAGCTATGACGTATAATTAACGGCAACATTTTAAACATTAATGGACATTAAGGCGCGCTTCGCGCTTTTTTTTAAACATTAATGTCTCATTAATCGACCATTAATTTTTTTCATTAATCGACCATTAATCTTTCCATTAATCTATTCATTAATCTTGTTCTATAGTCTACCATTGAACAAATACTCTTCTTATGTCTTTAATGGAAAGGTTAATGAATAGATTAATGGTTGATTAATGAATAGATTAATGGTCGATTAATGAGACATTAATGTTTAAAAAAAGCGCGAAGCGCGTCTTAATGTTAGCATTAATTATGAGCGACTGACTTGGAGGCCTTTGCGTGAGATGCTCATGTCGACAAATCGAGAGTTGGTGGTGAGAGGGTGGTCGGTCAATAACTGCTTGATGCGTGCGGCAGCCTCAGCGTCTTTGGCTACCATGTACATGAAGCCACCACCACCTGCACCGGGGAGTTTGTAACCATAGCAGAGGTCGTCGATCTGACGGCAAAGGGCGTCAATGGCGGGCGGATTGGTGCCAGCGTCTAAGGCTTTGTTCTGTTCCCATGTAGTGCGTACCATGCGGCCGTAGTGTTCGAGATTGTTCATCTGAAGGGTGTCGAACACGGCCAGGGCGTGCTGCTTCATACTGTCGAGCAGATGAAGGTGGCGCGAATTGTTGAGAAACATGCCCCGTACAATCTCAGCTAAGATGTTTTTGGCCGTGCGCGTAATGCCTGTATAGTAAAGTAAGTGGCAAGGACGCATATCGGGGTCGGCAAACAACGTTTCGGGCAGCCAACGTGCGGCAGCGTTTTGGTCGAAGCCTGCGGTCGTCTGTAAGAGTTTGATGCCTGGGAGTACACCGCCGTATTGGTCCTGCCAACCGCCCCCCGTAGTGAGCAACTGCTCTAAGACGAGGGTGCGGTTGCAGATTTCGTTCTTGTCCCAACCCAAGCCGCAGAAGTCGCTCAATGCGGCCAATACGGTGGCGGCTAAGATGCTACTTGTGCCTAACCCCGACCCTGCGGGAATGGCTGCCAAGAGCGTAATCTCTAATCCGCAACCGAAGGCTTCGAGCTGTTGACGCAAAGATTGATATTGCTCTACACCGAAATTGGGCATAAAGCCTGCCAATGTAAGGGCGGCCTTGGGGATAGAGAAGGGCGACCCTACCTTATTATATTGTTGCAATTCGTCGTATGTCTCGATGCGTTCCATGGCACCGAGGTCGATTGAACGACAGATGATGACGGGTTCTTTACAAGGCTTTACATAGACCTGAAGAGGTGGTTGCCCATTGAGGTTGATTGCCATGTTGACCACATTGCCACCTGAGGTAAGGCTGTAAGGAGGCGTGTCGGTCCAACCGCCCGCTACATCAATGCGCACACTGCTGCGTGCCCATACGATTTGGTCGGCAAAGGTCGTCATGTGAGGTTGACTCTTATGGCGCAATACGTTTTCGGTCAGTCCTTCACGTAGGAGGTCGAAGGCTCGTTTGTCATACGCTGCAGCTTGCTGGCTATCAGACTGACGCAGCGCCTCTGAACGAAACATGGCATCGTGAATACGCGTCATCAGCGGTGCAGCCTCGGGCAATGCTTTTGGCAGCGACCAACCATGTTGTGCATATTTCTGCGCCATGTCTTTAAGGTTGGTTTGGTAGAAGACGCTGCGCTGCCAGTTCTGTGCGACAATGGGTATGGTCTGAGCTTGTAAAGCGTTGCGCTGCGCGAAGAGGCGGGGAAGATTGGCTTGCGCTGAGAGTTCGTCGGCTGAGAGGCGGGGCAACTTTCGCCACACCTCGGTCAGTGCGGGTTCGGGATAGTCAGTAAGGAACCACTCCGCCAAACGCCCCAAGAGGTCGACATCGGTCGAGAGGGGGAAGAGACGCGCTGCTTGTAAGTCGTCGGTGCGTCCTAACTCTGTGGGCTGAATGCCGCGTCGGCTGAGCCATTGGGTAATGGGTTTGCCAATAAAGAGCGTTTCACTCTCTGTCACGTTGCCTCTGAAGGCATCGTCGAAGCCATAGGGGCGCACAGCATATAATGTATCGCCAACGGGCACGATGTCGATACATTGTCCTTCGGCTAATGTCAACTGCCAATGGTTGTTGGGAATGCCCGTGATAATATTGCGACTGGTGTAGTGCCAACCTGCGGTGATGTAGGCATTCTCTATCCACACTTGCTGGGTGTGGGGGGTGGGACGGTTGATTAGAACCGTGTTTTGCGTAAAGACTGATGACTGTGGTTTTACGCCTTTCTGTAGAATAAGGCGTTGGTCCTTGACCAAATTCTGTATCGCCACAGAGGATTGGATCATGTCGGGGCCTGTGCCGTAGTGGTAAAATTCGCCACCTGGGAGGGGAAGTATGGCCACCTTGAGTTCTTTTAAAGCCTCATCGGGGAGTGAGGGGTGACAGCCTAAGGCACAACCGAACTCACTATAAAGGTCGTAGCAGGTGGGTACGCTCAGTGCATTTCCGCCTGGCGTATTGAGTTGCTGAGCCGAAGCTTCGGGGGCGGTCTTTTGCATCAGACATCGCACGGCCTTATCGCTGAGGAGCCACACACCGATATCCATCAGCATGAGGTGGGTAGGCATCAACTGTGCCTGTTGCTCCGTAGTGGGCTTTTGGAGCATAAAGTCCAATTCTGTGGGGTGTTCGCGGTTCATCATAAACACGCCGTGGTGGGAAGCCTGTTCGGGGCTGGCCCACAGGCCGTAGCAAACGACATCGGCTTCGGGTATCTCTTGCAGCGGTTCGGTAGCGCGCATCAAGACGTCGCCACTGGCTATGAGCGTATGGAGCATGTCGGGTGCTTTGCGCATGATCTCGCGGTAGAGAGGCATCTGTAGGTCGAGCAGTGTTTGGTTGATGCGTTGGCCGCGTGCCCAACGGAATACGGGTATGGGGGTCAGCACTTTGCCACTGGGAGCATAGGCGGGTAAGCGGCGGCTCTGTCCACCTGCGTGGAGCAATATGCGCTTTTCACTCCCTAACCATTCGTCGAAAGTGCGTCCGTTGCCTTCATCGGCATGAGCTGAAGCTAAGAGCCAAGCAGTGCCTCCGCCCGAACCGAGTTTGTGATCAGCGGGGTCGGAGGTGCAATAGTACTCTTGCGCCGAGAGTCCGGTTATATCATGAAACGTCTCTACCACGTTAGGGGGCAGAGAGAGTAATTTCTTCATACTGAATGCGGTTACGTTGATTAATGGTGCAAAGGTAACAAAAATGGACATTAAGGCGCGCTTCGCGCTTTGGGTTTTGAACATAAATGAACGTTAAGACGCGCTTCGCGCTTTGGGCTTTAACATTAATGTCTCATTAATCGACCATTAATCTTGTTCATTAATCTTTCCATTAATCGACCATTAATCTTTTCATTAAAGACATAAGAAGAGAAATTGTTCAATGGTAGACTATAGAACAAGATTAACGAATAGATTAATGACCAAGATTAATGAAAAAATTAACGAAAAAGATTAATGGTCGATTAATGAGACATTAATGTTAAAAAAACAAGCGCGAAGCGCGCCTTAATGTTTATTAATGTTCAGTTTATCGTTCGTCATCTGTTTCGCTATAGCGGCGATTGGGAGGGGTAATTTCGTAACTTTGGGAGTTGTAATGCGTTCCAAAGCTGAGGTTGAGTCCTGCCCGAAGTAATTGTTCGGCTAAGGCGGGTTTGCCTCGAAAGCCATGCACGGTCCATTGGGTGGTAGGATTTAATTGCTTCTTTAAGCGCAATAAGCGGTCGAAACAACGTACGATGTGGAGCGTGACGGGTTTGGTGAACTTTTCGGCAAATGCTATTTGTGCGATGAAGATGCGTTCTTGCTCTTCAAGTGATGCCCCTTGTAGGGCATCTAATCCACACTCTCCTAAGGCTATTACTTGTGGGAGAGAGAGCAGTTGTGGTAGATTGTGCAACATTCGTTCGGTCTCGTCCTTGTCGTCTGTCCACCAAGGGTGAATGCCCACGGAATAGGTGGCCTCAGCACGTGGCGTATATAACGCTGGACAGAGCAACCACTCTTTAGGCATATTAATAATGGCATCGGTGGCCATGAGATTGTGGGTATGAAAGTCCATGATTCTCTTCGTTCTTTTGTTGACGGGGTTGACGAGTTTTTTAGTTGACGAGTTGACAAGGAAGTTGCCTTTAAACAAACTTACCTGTTAACTTGTCTACTTGTTAACTCGTCAACTAAAGAACTCATCAACTAAAAAAACTCTTCTTCAACACCAATCGGCTTTCAGGCCCCATATTAAAGAGCAAGTCTGCAATACTGAGATTAGGTATAAAGCCTGTACGCTCTTTAAATACTTGGTAATAAGGTGTGGGGCGGAAGGCTGTGTCGGCTTCAAGGGATTGCTTTGGTGAAATGACGGAACGCAAGTCGGTCATTTCGGGCGTTGGGGTGACATATTCGTTGCTTGGTGTGATGTTTTTATCAAGACTGAGCAACGAAAGCACCGTTTGGCGCAAAGCGTCGTTGAAGTCGACGAGGAAGTCAAAGTGTTGTTCGTAGAGTGGCCGAAAGTCGTCGGCATAATATTCAAAGTAGGGACTGCTCTCGTAAGCTGATGTGAGCGCGGTCCAATGCAAGTGTTGCCATTTGCCGTGGTCGGAGAGGCGAATATCGCGCACGGCGGTGTGGACGGCACCATCGCGTACAATGGGTAGTGTAAGGGGTTGTGCCCCCGTAGGTGTAGCGATGTAGCATCGGTTGCGATAGGTTTGCTTTACGTAATGTTCGCCTCTGTCCTCTATTGCCTCATGGGCAGCGTAAAGGTGGGCATAATATTGTATGGGGGCTAAATAGGCGGTGCTGAGGAGTAACATCTTTGTAGACAAGTTATTTTTTTGTGGAGGTTGACAAATTAATGAATTGACGAGTTAACGGGTAAGTTTGTTCTTGGTGACGAGTTTTTTGGGGGAGGTTGACAAGTTAACGAGTTGACGAGTTAACGGGTAAGTACGTTCTTGGTGGGAAACTTACCTGTTAACTCGTCAACTCGTTAACTTGTCAACTAAAAAAGTACCTTTCCCACCAAATTGTCGTGGGGAATGAGTAAGAAGGAGTCGGGACGCATCTCTATCCAGAAGTAGTCGCGTAGGAGGCGGACGCGTGACAGGGTTTGGCCGTCCATCTCAAGTTGGCCAAAGCGATTGACGCGCACATTGTTGCAATGTTCATAATGTTGCATCAAGTAGGCCAAAATTCGGGCGTTGTAGGGGGTAACGCGAATGCTACTGTTGTGCGCTGGAATACGAATGGGTTGTGCATCGGGCGATGTGCGTCCTGGGATAACAATCTGGCGCACGGGGTCAATCCATATCGTTTCGCCTGGCCCCGCTTGGCAACGGCCCGTAAGTGTGAACTCGCGGTCACGCGCATCGGAACACGTAAATACGACTTCGTCATGCTTCGCTGGGACGCGATAGCCCCAACGGTGGTAGCCCCACATTTGTTCGCCTGGCACACGGAGTCCATAGTAGGTTAAACTCACTAACGCGTGTCGATTGCCTGGCAACACAATGGGTGAGATGATGAACAAACGCAGGCAGACAATCAGGCAGATGAGCACCACATAGGGTCTCACCCACCGCCACACTTGCCTTGCACGTGAAGGCACGATAGCATTGTTTGTTGTATTGCGTTTGAAAAGCATCTGGTTAATGTGCAAATGTGCAAATGAGAGAATGTGCTAATGTGCTAATGTGAGAATGTGCTAATGCTTGGGAAATGTGTGGGAAATGTGCAAATGTGCAAATGTGCAAATGTGAGAATGTGAGAATGCGAGAATAATATAATGCACTTATAGATTCAGCAAGCAAAGGCGACAATTTGCACATTTGCACATTCTCACATTTGCACATTAACCAAGCATTAACCAAGCATTTGCACATTTATTTTATATCCCACACGCGCTTAAAGAAACGGTTCCAGCGCACGTGGTGACCGCTGAACCAGCCGTAGTCGCCATCGAGTGAGAGCCAAACGAAGAGCGGCTTACCCACGATGTGGTCCTCAGGCACAAAGCCCCAGAAGCGAGAGTCGGCAGAGTTGTCGCGATTGTCGCCCATCATCCAATAATAGTTCAAGCGGAAGGTGTACTTATCCGTCTGCTTACCATTAATATATATCTTACCACCGCGCACTTGTAGGTCATTTCCTTCATATACGCGAATAGGACGTTCGTAAATGGGCAGGTTAGCCAAGGTGAGTTGCAAGGTAGCTCCCTTCTTCGGTATCCATACGGGACCATAGTTGGCCGTCGTCCACGACTTCACCATATTCTGCGGATAGAGCCAATCGGCAGCGGGCTGTGCAGGACGAATGCTGCTTACGATGTCGGGGCGACGTTGCAGCGCTTGCTTAGCGACACGCGTGAGTGGCATCCACACGGTCTGACCGTTGCGAGAAGTGTAGAGGTCCTCGTCGGTTATGCCGAGTTCGAGTTTTAAGTCCTCAGGCAAGTCTTGCTTAAACGTTACCTCGTAGGCGTACTGCACATTCTCGGGTTCGCGATTGGGTTTACCATTCAAGTAGACCACATTGTTGCGAATTTGCAGCGTCTGTCCAGGCAGTCCCACACAACGCTTTACGTAGTTCTCGCGACGATCGGTAGGACGCGAAACGACTTCGCCAAATTGTTCGGACTGGCTGCGCATATAGCTCGTTCCTGCCGCATAAAGTTTGCGAAAGAAGTTTTGCTGCTCGTCGTAGCTCATGTTAGGACGCAGCGAGGCAGAAGCCAACGTGGGTTCTGCATCGGGCGTAGCTGGCTGCCCGCCCAACATTTGGTCGCCCAACTGATAAGCCATGCGGTAGTAGTCTTGATTTTGCTGATTGAGGGCTACGGTGTCGCCTGCGGGATAGTTGAAGACTACGATGTCGTTCAACTGTACATCGCCCAACCCCTTCACGCGACGATATTCCCACTGTGGCCATTCAAGGTAGCTGCGACAGTTGAGGATCGGCAACGTGTGCTGCGTAAGCGGCATCGTAAGGGGTGTTTGCGGTATGCGAGGGCCATACGATAGCTTTGATACCAAGAGGTAGTCACCCGTGAGCAACGTCTTCTCGAGTGATGACGAAGGGATAACAAAGTTTTGGAAGAAGAACTGATTTAAGAAATAGATAGCCACCAATGCAAATACAATGGCGTCAACCCAACTCATCACGAAGCGTGTGGCGGGGCCTACTTCGGGTTCGCGCCACCAGCTCCAGTTGATCTTACGTGAGATGTAAAGGTCGTAGATGAGGGGCATCACCAAGAGTCCCCACCACGACCCTACCCAATATAAGAAGGCAAGGTAGAGCACCGTTGTGATGCCAAAACTTATCCAAGCGGGCTTTTTATCTTGTTTATTTTGTTGCTTATTTTCGGTCATGAAAATGGTTAGTTAATGTGCAAATGTGAGAATGTGCAAATGTGCAAATGCGGGGTTAATGAGAGAATGTGCAAATGGGAGAATGTGCAAATGGAGCATGTTCGCCTTTACTGTGGCTGCGTTTAGGTTATAAAGGCATTAAGCCTTTTACCCATTTACACGTCGTATCAGTTTTAGAATTGGAAAAGGTCGTCAGTAGAGAGCAGTCCCTCGTGAGTGGCAGTAAACTCTGCTGCTAACACGGCACCTAAGGCAAATCCGCTGCGGTTGTGGGCGGAGTGGGTAATCTGTATCATGTCGGCTGGTGAGTCGTAGGTCAAGGTATGAATGCCTGGCACTTCGCCCTCGCGAATGGCATCAATGCGAAGGAGGTTCTTGGGTTGTTCCTTCGAACCCGTAGTTGTGCCGTCAGCGTTGATCACTTCTCCCTTCACCCAATCGTCCTTACGATCTAACTCGGCACATACTTGTTCGGCCAAGGTGATAGCCGTTCCGCTGGGTGCATCGAGCTTATGAATGTGGTGGGTCTCTACCTCGCTCACGTCATAAGTGGGGTAAGCATTCATGATACGTGCTAAGTACTTATTGACTGCTGAGAAGATGGCTACACCGAGTGAGAAGTTTGATGCCCAAAAGAGGGTGTGACCTTCTTCCGTACAAGCACGGCGCACATCGGCTTCGTGTTCCTTCAGCCAACCTGTACTGCCGCTTACTACCTTTACGCCTTGCTTCCAAGCGCGCAGGTAATTGCCGTAGGCTGCTGTAGGATTGGTAAACTCTATGGCCACGTCAGCGCTACGAAAGGCTTCGCTCTCGAAGTCGTCCATATTGTTTATGTCGATGATGCAAACGATCTCGTGGCCGCGTTGGCGAGCAATATCTTCTATCATGTGGCCCATTTTACCGTAGCCAATCAGTGCTATTTTCATTGTTGTGAGTTTTATACGTATAACGTTATTACGTGCAAAAGTAATGATTTGTAATAAATTAGGTAGGGTTAGAACGAATAAAATTACGGCCTCTCCCCCTAACCCCCTCCCCGACCAGGGAGGGGGAACAAGTTACTCTTTCCTCTTGAGTTCTCTGCTGGTTTTCAGTTAGAAACGCAGCAGGTAAAGGTAACCTGTCCCCCCTCCCCGCTCGGGGAGGGGGTTAGGGGGAGAGGCCCCAGTTTACATCCCTATCACCACGCGCTGCACGTAGTAGCAGATGATGCCGGCCATGTAACCAACAAAGGCTATCCACGTGATGTGCTTCATATACCAACCAAAGGAAATCTTCTCTAAGCCCATTACGACTACGCCAGCTGCCGAACCGATGATCAACATCGAACCGCCTACACCTGCACAGTAAGCCAACAACTGCCAGAAGATGCCGTCTTGCGCAAAGTCGCCCATTTCTGCTACGGGGTACATGCCCATGCAGCCTGCTACCAAAGGCACATTGTCAACAATGCTTGATAGAACGCCGATGATACCAGTCACTAAGAAGTGGTTGCCGTCGAACATGGTGTTCAAGCCCGTGCCTAATTGCGTTAATACGCCAATCGTCTCAAGGCAGGCCACTGCCATCAAGATGCCTAAGAAGAAGAGGATTGTGCCCATATCGATGCGCGAAAGCATATTCGTCACGCGCTTCTGCATAGCTCCTTTCTCTTCGGTGTGGCCGAGGTGGCGATAGAATATTTCTGTTGTCGTCCAAAGTACACCGAGTACGAGCAGAATGCCTACGAATGGTGGTAAATGGGTGATACTCTTAAAGATTGGTACAAAGATCAAGCCGCCTACACCGAGGAAGAATACTACCTTACGTTGGCGTGCCGTTAAGTCGTCGGGCAGTACGTTTTGACTCGTCGTCTTATTAAACTTTAGCTCGCCCTTGAGCGAATATTGTAGGATAAAGGCGGGGATAACCATCGAAACGATAGAAGGAATGAGTATCTCTTTTATCACGCCAGGAGCTGTGATAAGTCCTTTGTTCCATAGCATAATCGTCGTCACGTCTCCAATGGGTGAGAAGGCTCCTCCAGAATTGGCTGCAATGATTACCAATGAAGCATATATAATACGGTCTTTGTGATCTGACACCAACTTACGTAGGATCATAATCATCACGATACTCGTCGTCAGATTGTCGAGAATGGCGGAGAGGATAAATGTCATAAACGCGATGCGCCACAGTAGACCGCGTTTGCTCTTCGTACGCATCATGTCGCGTACAAAGTTGAAACCTCCATTTTGGTCGACCAATTCTACTATCGTCATCGCTCCCATAAGGAAGAAGAGGGTCGTTGCCGTCGAACCTAAGTGATGTTCTATCACCTCATTCACTGCCTGTGGTATCTTGTCGCCAATAGCTGAAGTGATGTACTGTGCGGGGTCGAACATAAATAGTGTCCAACAACCCACAAACATAAGCAGTGCTATCGCTGCCTTGTCAATTTTCGTTAGGCTCTCAATGGCTATCATAAAATAGCCAAATACGAACACCGCTACAATCAGAATCGTAAGTGTTGTCATTCAGTTGTTAATTATTTAAGATTGAGTTTGCTGCAAAGTTGCGTAAATTAACCGAAGCAAACAAGAGATTGACGAAACGTTTAACGAAAAAGGTACTTAATGCAGAATGAACAAAAGATTTAACGAAGAATATTAATGAATAATTGATGATAATGGCTCTGTTACGAATCGTGTGGGTATCTGCCTCCCCAAAAAGTTTTCTCTGAAAAGTTTGCGTGTTAGAAAGGGTTTCTCTACTTTTGTTATAAGTTTTATCCTTCTAATATT
>UQHJ01000062.1 GCA_900540885.1 uncultured Prevotella sp. | reverse complement strand
GCGCGTTTTGTATTTGCTTGCCAAGGCATCGAGCCTTGTCAAGCAAATGCCGACGCGGGGACGCGTCGCCCCCAGGTGAGATTGCGTACCCCCAGGTGAGATCGCGTCGCCCCCAGGTGAGATTGCATTGCTTTCAATTGAGCCTGCGCCCCCCAGATTAGCCTGCATCGACTCAGTCAGTGTAAGCTGTCATAATACTTCCTCACACGATTTTCAACTACTTTAAAGTCAGGACGTCCTGTTGTAAAGTAATCAGAGAAAGTGTGGGGTGGCAAACGTAAAGGGTTCTTTGCAATGTAGTTAAGCACACAGACATAGTGATTATTATTCCGTATGATGCGGTCGAAACTCTCTTTTTGCCATATAGGCCCTTTGCGTTGAAGTATCTTGTTAATCTGATGTGCAGAGAAAGATTTCCATGCAGAAAGAATCTCTTGCATTTGATAACCTTCAGCACATTCAAACATCACGTGTACGTGATTGGGCATAATGACAAAGCAATGTACCCAATAACGCAGTTTGTCGTAATGTAGCAGCGTGTCTTCTACCACTTGTCTAATGTTGGGGCGTTGAAGAATACACGCACCATGACCTTTGTCAGAAAGTTTTTCGATAAGGTCTTGCCTTTCTCGTTCAAATTCTTCCCAGGAGGTAGTGGCCACGTTGCCGTGGTTGAGCGATTCCAGCTTATCCTCCTCCCAAGCTCTAAACTCCTTCATGGCAGTGATGGGCAGAGAGTCTGCCAAACGAAAGGTAGCAAAGTAAATGGCCTTTTTGTCATCCCAATGAGGTAAGTCACCTTGTGTGATGTGAGCTTTGTCACTCAGAATGAGAGGGGGCATGGGCTTAAGTTTTTTTGTGAAATTAGTAATAGGAATAGGGGGTGAGGCGCTACTGCATCAATTCCAGATTCTTCTTTGCCTCTTGGCAGCCCGCCTGGGCAGCTTGGGTGAAGAGAGAGCGAGCATCGTCGTAGCGCATCTCGGTGAGGGCAATGATGCCCAATGCGTTGTTGGCCTCTGGCGTGTTGCCCGCACGCTTGAGGTATTCTTTAGCGGTGATGAGATCACCCTTGCGAATCATTACGTTCGCCGCATTGACATTTGCCGTTGTGTCAGTGGGGTAGACATTGGCTGCGGTGAGAATTACCTTATTATAATCATCACTCCCCACTTCGTAGAGGCGTGCGATGCGACACATCTTGGTGAGTGAGAGCAAACGCGGTTCCGTATCGATGAGCTGTGCAGCCTCTTGGTCCGTCATCGGGCGAATCTTGTACTTCACCTCGTAGTCAGAGTGGCGGAGATAAGGGTAGCAAGCACTCAATATAATATTGTATGCCTCAGGATAGCGCGCCTTGAGCGTGTGGTCCTTCGTGTCAGGTTCGAGGTCGGAGTGAACAATCTCGAGCAAGGCATCGCGTTCGGGCATGTTGCTCTTCGTGAGGTAAGCCTCCAGTCCAGCCCAATCCTCAGGCGTAGACTGTACGTGATAGACAGATGAAGGAATGTCATACTGACGCTCCACGTAATCCTTCAGCGTTGCAGCGCGGCCTTTAGCGAGGCGAATATTGTTGTCGTAAGGGCCTTCGGGTGAGGCGTAACCATGAATGCTGATAGAAGTAATCGTTACCTTCGGATTGTTGCGCACCGTGTCGATTGTAGCCATAATCTTATGCAACTCCGCAGGGTTGTTGTGATAGTCGGGGTGCAACTCCGTGCGGTTGACGGGGAAGTCGAGGTAGGCCTTGCCTTGCAATGAAAGCACAGGGTCGTCGCCCTCAACGGTAGGTGTGACATAAGCCAAGGCACACTTCCGTTCCCAATGTGGATTGACCTCAACGGGAGTGCCCACGTTGCGGCCCATGAGGTTGCCACAACCACACGTGTCGGTATTGATACGCACCGAAGCCTCTTTCATCCAAGGCTCTTGGGCTATCACTTCGCGATAGTTGTACGACTGCGGCTGTCCGTTGTGACGCTGCATTTCCGTAGCTTCAGGATAGTTAGGGTTGCCTCCATTGCGAAGGTAAACGTAATGTTGCTTGCGCCCATTGACGATGAGCGAACGCATCACCTGAGTGTGGCCCTTGCCGTCCTCAATGACGGGTGTAAACACCAACGTTTGGTTAGGACGCACCCGAAGGCTGTCCATCACCATTTGCCAGCTCACCACAAAGTTGTTGCTGCCGGCAGGTTTGGCCGAAAGGCCGCGCACTTGTTGCGCAGTGGCTTGAGACACGCTCAAAGTCGCTGTAGCCAATAATATATATATTGTGTTCTTTATAAACATTGTGCTAATGCTTGATAAATGTGCAAATGTGCAAATGTGTGAATGTGCAAATTGTTGCCTTTGTTTGCTGTGTTTCTTGGTAATGAAGTCGTCTAAACTTTTCTGACGAAGATTATATTTAAACCTCAAATCTGCAAATTGCGGTTCAAGGCTTACCTGTCAACTCGTCAACTAAAAAACGTACAGCACGCTCAGTGCTAATTTATCAAATCCGAAATAGTGCTTGTGTCCGTCTTCAAGTTTCGAGCCACATTCAGCACAGGGGTACTTCTTATAATGAATATATTGGTAACCCGCACCGATGGACGCTTCAAGGTTCCAATGACGACTCAAAATCCACTGGTAACCATACGTTACGCCCCCACCTGCGTTCCAACCCTCGTAGCGCATCGTGTTGAGGTCGGATGGCCAATTATAAAAGGGAAGTTTGAAGTGCTTCAAGGCAGCAAAGTTAAATTCGCCTCCCATAGCGTGAACGCCTACGAAGTGGCCGTTAAACTTAGAGCAAGGCCACCAACGGTATTCCAATCCTGCTTGCCAGTGTTTCCACTGACGGTGGTCGCCGAGGGGCTTCTTCCAAAGGTTGAGGCTATAGAAGCCTTGCAACGTATGTTTGCGGCCCATGCCCAATTCAACCCCCACGTTAGGCGTGAGTGTGGCGTCGTAAAGTAAGTTTGTTTTTACGGCTACGCGTTGTGCCATTGTGTTGAGACTAATGACGAAAGTCAATAGCAACAAGGCTGTACTTTTGCCGTAGCAAGAACGAAGGTTCATATCTATTGTTAGTCTTGAATGTTTTTAGTTGAAGAGTCGTTCTTCAGTAAAGGTTGGCAACAGCTGTATGATAGTTATTGTGCATTTAGAATGATGTGCGGCTCTGCTATATAGTCGTGCTTGTGTGTACTTTGTTATAAAGTGTGTTTCGTGCTTAGTTGCGTTTACTTGTTGTTTTATGGTCAGAATTTGTCAACGTAAGTTTACACTTTGCGTTTTTATTCTGTTACCTAACTTTTATTAACCATTTTGGGTGCAAAGCTATAAATTTTTTTTTCAAACAAATGAAAACTAAAGAAAAAAATGACAGTTTTTCTCCTTTTTGTAATGGCTACAATTTAGTAGTGTAAACTTGATGTGGACGAAATTACCCCCCCCGATTTTAAAAGTGTTGATAATCAATGATATACGTATTCATTAGTGACAATGTATCCTTACCTAGGGGGAATGCGTCCTCACCTGGGGGCGACGCAATCTCACCTGGGGGCGACGCGTCCCCGCGTCGGTATTGTCAAGTTGGGGCTCGATGCCCCAACTTGGCAATACAATGATGAGAGTGGAACGCGTTTTGTATTTGCTTGCCAAGGCATCGAGCCTTGTCAAGCAAATGCCGACGCGGGGACGCGTCGCCCCCAGGTGAGATTGCGTCGCCCCCAGGTGAGACTGCGCCCTTCCCAGGTGAGATTGTGTCCCCCCAGGTGAGACTGCTTCCCCCCAGGTGAGACTGCGCCCTCCCCAAGCCTCATCTCTTTATAATGTTATACAACATACTTTTATATTAAACTTGTGTACGTGTTTTTTACACCTATTATATAATGTGTATATTTGCGACTTGAAATCCTTTTTTAAAATTAATCTAAGAACACTATGGAATTTTACGATCCTGTTTTCTTAAGTATCATAGCCTTTGCAGCTATCGTACTGGTAAGTATCTTCTTTCATTTCGTCCCCTTCTTTCTTTGGCTCAGTGCCAAAGTGTCAGGCGTTAAGATATCGTTAATACAACTCTTCTTGATGCGCATACGTAATGTACCGCCCAGTGTCATTGTTCCGAGCTTGATAGAGGCCCATAAGGCAGGGCTGCGCACTGTGACGCGCGACAATCTGGAAGCCCATTTCATGACCGGTGGTCACGTGCAGCGCGTCGTACACGCCTTGGTATCCGCCTCAAAAGCCAACATCGACCTGTCATTCGAAAAGGCCACTGCTATCGACCTCGCTGGTCGAGATGTGTTTGAAGCTGTACAGACCAGTGTCAACCCCAAAGTAATCGATACACCTCCTGTAGCCGCTGTCGCCAAGAACGGCATTCAACTCATCGCCAAAGCCCGCGTAACAGTGCGTGCCAACATTCACCAATTGGTAGGTGGTGCAGGCGAAGATACGATCTTAGCCCGCGTAGGTGAAGGCATCGTGTCAAGCATCGGTTCGGCTGAGACGCACGAACAAGTACTCGAAAATCCGGACTCTATCTCCAAACTCGTCCTCTCAAAGGGCTTGGACGCAGGTACGGCCTACGAAATTCTATCTATCGATATCGCTGACATCGACGTAGGTAAGAACATTGGCGCCACCCTCCAGATGGACCAAGCCAATGCCGACAAAAACATTGCACAGGCCAAAGCCGAAGAGCGCCGTGCCATGGCCGTGGCCCAAGAGCAAGAGATGCGTGCCAAGGCCCAGCAAGCGCGGGCCGAAGTAATCCAAGCCGAGGCAGAAGTGCCCAAGGCATTGGCACAAGCCTTGCGCGAAGGCAACATGGGCTTTATGGACTATTACAAACTCGAGAACTTAAAGGGCGATACCGCCATGCGTGATGCCATTTCGAAGTTCGACCCTAACTCGCTCTTAAATAAGAAGTAATCTAAATATACCTAAATCAATAACAATTTCTTTTTTACACAATGAAACGAAACTACTCAAAAGGTCTGCTTGCTACTCTTGCCTTTTTAGGCTGTGGCGTAGCTCAGCAGGCATGGGCCGACAAGGTGGTGACCTCAACGGCCGAACACCCATTGTGGTTCCGTATTTTAGCTGAACGTGGCAACCGTTACTTAACTGATAACGGCACAGGCGCAAAGTTTACAGGCACTACCTCGACATCGCCCACAGACAATATGTTGTGGCGATTTGAGAACAATGGCGACGGCACATTTAGTATCGTAAGCAAAAGTGGCAATTACATCGACCCCGCTCATGTAGAGGTGTTGACAAATGCAGCCAAAGACAAAGCCTTTGTAGCCGTTACAACACACCCCTCTTTAGGTTGGACGGCTACTGAAATAGCCAATAAAGCCGATTATTACATTGTCAACTCAGGCACCACTCAGTTGCACCAAAGCAATCTGAGCGGAAATGCCATTATTAGTTACGGAGGCGGTTCGAAAACCGACGATGAAGGTTGCCGCTTTACGTTTACCGACATAACACGCGCTACGATTACAAGCGATAGCAAAAAGACCGCCTACGACGAGCTGGCAAGTTATAACGTAGGTAATCAGCCCGGAGCGTATTCTTATGAAGCCTACAATGCCTATTTGCAAGTAATCTTGTCGTCCACCTCAACCGATGCAGAGGTAACTGCTGCTAAGACAACCTTCTTAGCTTCAAAGATCAACACCGTAGAAGCAGGTAAGACCTACTACATCATTTCAGGTCCGTCGGTTCCTTACTGCCAAGGCAAGTACGTGTATTGCAATGAGAGCGAAGGTTGGCCTTTGTGGGGCAACAAGCAATTGTCGTCAGCCTATGGTTGGACCTTTGTTGACGCAGGCGAAGGCAAGTTCTATCTGCAAAACTACAAGACCAAAGAGTACATCGAACCCACAACCGAGGGTTATGGTCAAAACGGCACGCGCACTTCCAAGACCGCCAAGACAAAGTACACCGTAACTTCCTTAGGCGAAGGCGCCTTCAACATTATCCCCGAAGGCAAGAACCCCTTACATGCACAGCACGACAACAGTTGCCTTGTGACATGGGCAGGCGGATTGAACACTGCTTCAGCTTGGCACTTACAAGAAGTGCCAGAGGCAGATAAGACCACTCCCGCTTTGTTTGGAGCAACGGCTTATCCTGGTACGCAGACCTATGCCCCTGGTCAGCAAGGACAAGTGCTCATTAAGTTCGTGGCCAATGCTACGATAGGCTGGACATCAGACGCTTTCACCGCCAATAGTGTTACCCTCGACCTCGGTGCTACCAATGCTGCCGACTTGGAAAACATTCAAGTCTTTACTTCCAAGAACGACGACTTCATTATCAATGGTCAGCGCAATGCTACTCTCGTAGGTAAGACAGAAACCGTTACGAGCAACACCGTAAAGGTAGATTTCACAGAAGGCGTTCCCGTAACTGCTACTACCACCTTCTACGTAACGGCCGACATTAAGTCTGATGCAAAGGTAGGCAACAAGTTCGACGTAGCTATTACAGGCCTTACTTACAACACCGACAAAACGGCCACTATCACCTCGGGCAACCCCGAAGGCCAAGGTGTTATCTATAAGGTACAGAGCGCACCCTTCCAGCCCTATGACCTCGGTTCACACTACTGGCGCATTCCTGCCATGGTAGTACTCCACCACCAAAAGGGCGAAAACGCCAGCAAGAACGGCCGCGTAGTCACAATGGCCGACAATCGCTTTGACCACAACGGCGACCTCCCCAGCCACATCGACGTTTACGAACGTCATTCTGACGACAATGGTGCTACTTGGTCAACCCACAAAATGGTAGTAGGTACAGACGCCGACCACGCACTCGTAGGCGGTGGTCATGGTTTTGGCGACGTATCATTGGTAGAATGCGCCAGCGGTAAGATTGTCGCTATCATGGTAGGTGGTCCTGGTTACTTCGGTTCAACTCCCAGCAACCCTATCGTGCCCACAATCATCACCTCAACCGATGGCGGCGACACTTGGTCAACTCCTCGCACGCTTACTGACGAACTTTACAATACTACTTACAAAGAGGGTGCAGTACAAGGTTCGTTTGCAGGTTCAGGTCGTGGATTGATGTTGCAGCGTCAAAAGAACGAGCAACTCAACGGCCGCATTATGTTTGCGATGAGTCACCGCTTTGGTAAAAACAACGTACAAGAGTACATCATCTACTCTGACGACGAAGGCAACACATGGAAGTTCTCTACCCAATCAGCTTACAGCGGTGGCGATGAGTCAAAGCTTGTTGAATTAGCCGACGGTACGGTAATGATTTCAGTGCGTCAGGGCGGTCAGCGCGGTTACAACAAGTCAACCGATGGTGGTGTAACTTGGGGTACACAAGCCAAGTGGGCCGACATCAGTGGCTGTGCTTGCAATGCCGATATCTTGTATGTAAACAAGCACGTCATGCTTCACTCTTATCCCAACAACGGCAGCCGTAAGAACTTGACCATTAAGGCCAGCTTTGATGACGGTAAATCATGGAGCAATCCTTATGTGGTTTGCGCACCTGGGGCAAGTTACTCAACCATGGACGTAACGAAGGACGGCGACATCGCTATCTTCTACGAAGACAATGCATGCTCAACAGGTTTCGTATTGAACTACGTGGTATTGCCCACCAGCTTCATCTACGAAGGCAATTTGAGCCAAGAGGCATTCAAGAGCGTACAAGCTTCAGCGCAGGTGATACTTGACAAAGGCGCAGGTTATGAAACCATAGAAACGGCCAAGGCAGGTGAGTTCAGCAAGGCTTCCGTTGACGCCTTGAAGTCACTCTTGCCCACTGCAGAAGAACTCGCAAAGATGAGCGATGACGAGATCGACGCTCTCTGTCCACGAGTAGAGGCCGCTATTGCAGCTGCCCTTTCTACGACATGTATCGTTGATGGTCAGAGCAATGAAACGACTTATACGATTTCAACCTTTGAGGACATCAACAGCACAGCGCCCAAGTACATCGAGAAGAACGCTACTGCCGTTGACAATACAACGTACGAATGGCGCTTAGTGCCTTCTACTACCCTCGGTCAAGTTTACATTCAAGGTAAGGATGAGTCAAACTACTTGACGCGTAGTGGCAATGCCCTCGCAGTCGCTACAACCCCTCAGCCCTGGAACATCGTGAAGGGCGACGGTCAATACTGGCACTTTAAGTCAACAGTGAATGCTGGTTCTTATTTGGTAGTCAACTTGACCAACGGAACGTTCAACTATTGGGGTAATACGGCGGGCAATGCCACTTGGAGTACCAAGTTTGTGTTGAACGCTGTAGGCACCATTACCGCCATTGACGGTGTAGACGTTGTTACTCCCGCTGAGCCTACACGTTACTACGACCTCCAAGGTCGTCGCGTAATGAACCCCACCAAGGGCATTTTCATTACCAATACGGGTCGCAAGGTGATTAAGTAACAAATAAATATACCTTACAGAAATGATAAAGAGCAAGCACGCGCTTTAAAACGCGAGCTTGCTCTTTTTAGTTTTGATAAACTGCAATTTGTTCGCCTAATTGGGGGGACGCGTCCTAACCTGGGGGCGACGCGTCCCCGCGTCGGCATTGCCAACTTGGGGCTCGATGCCCCAAGCTGGCAATACTTGAATTAGTGATATTCATGTATTTGTTAGTCAAGGCATCGAGCCTTGACTAACAAATGCCGACGCGGGGACGCGTCGCCCCCAGGTGAGGACACCCGCCCCCCAATCCCCCACTTCTAATAACCCAAGTTTAGAAATTAAGCCCTTATAGTCTCATGATTTTTAATGATTTTGATACATCAAGGTATATTTTGTGGTTAGTTATCTTACTTTTTAAGAGAGTTAATATGTAATATTGCGCTTGAAAAGATATTAAAACTTTAAATATTACGACCATGAAAAAAACGATTTGGTTATTACTCACATTCGTGTTGCTCATTACATCGTGTGGTAAGGAGCAGACAAGCAACAACATTACGGGCATTCCCTATAAAGAGACTACGAGAGGCATGTGGAGTATGATTTCGCCCGATGGCGAGGTAATCTTCACCGAGGAGTTTGATAACGAACCCTCTATGGCTAAAGAAGGCATCTTTAAGGTACGGAACGGTAAGGGACTCTACGAATATTATACCGCAGAGAAGAAGCCACAAAAGATTGGTGCTGAATATAAAGAGTGTACCCTCTTTACCGATGGCAAAGCATTAGCCACCGAACCCAACAAACCCGTTGCCATTGTCAATACAAAAGGCGAGGTGGTAAAGACACTTGACAAGATAGACGGCAAGGTGGTGGAGAGTGTACAACCCTTTAGCGAAGGCTATGCCGTCTATCAATCTGACGACTGTTATGGTGTCATTGACGACGAAGGAAAGTCGGTTATTCCTGCTAATTATTGTCAAATATCACGGTGCAGCGACGGTAAGTTTATTGCTGTTGACAAGAAGTATAAAGAAAGTGACAGAGCCGATACAAAGTTCGCAGTGCTCAACACCAGTGGTAAGCTCCTCTTCGAAATGAGTGGATCTAAGTATGCTCAATTTGGAAAATTCCAAAATGGCTACTTACCCGTTTGTGTCGTAAAGGACGGTGAATCCATGTGGGGCATTATTAACGATAAGCAAGAAGAGGTGGTTAAACCTTCTGCCAAATACAGTCTCATTGACGAAATTCGTGGCGACAAGTTTATCTATAAAAGCGATGCAGGCTTGTATGGCGTGATGGATATGAAGGGTAACACCATTATACGCGCTAAGTATTCTGAATTGGCGTTCGACAGCAACGACTTGTTGGTAGCACTTTCAATAAGTGACGAAGGCCCCTACAAGTTTATTGACGAGAATGATGAACAAGTGGGTAAGGACGAATATAAGTTGGCTACCCCCTTTGCAATGATAGACGGTGAACATGCGATTGTACAAATCTCTAAAAAGCAATTTGCTATTATCAACAGCAAGGGCGAACAACTCAAAAATTTGCCCGATATGTGTGAAGTGGCCATATATCGCGAAAGTTATACAATCGATAGCGACTATCTGGACATTGAGGCTATGCTCAACAAAATAGGCATTACACAGGACGGCATGGATGGTATCAAATTTAGCGACAAACCTGCTGATGTCATAGAGAAAAAGAAAACCTATGTGAGCTTTAGAAACACTCCCAGCGACTATACGAATAACAACACTGTGTCGTACACACATGATGTGTACGATGCAGAACCCAAGTTTGAGGTAGTATTCAATAGTGTGCTCGGTGCTCGCAATGCGCCAAACGAGGGTGGATACTCCTATGGCTATATGTGGACAGATGCCTCCATTTCTTATTTCTCCATCACCTTTGAGGATAGTGACAAGCTGAAAGGCAAAATGGGTCTGCTAAAAGATGCTTTGTTTGCCCGATTTACCAAAATGGGAAAGATTCTTGAAAAGACGAATGATACGCTCAACCTAATGCTTAAGAATGGCATGGAGGCTGTGGTTTCCTATAATCAAGATTCTGTTACCGTTCAGTGGGGAACACTTTATGAAGACTATGACGACGAGGCAGAATACGATTAATATCTAAGCGCGTTAACGTCCTAATTGGGGGGCGGGTTTGATTGGGGGGCGGGTTTTTAACCCGCGGCAGCCGAAAGTAAAAGTTAGCGATTACTAAACGCGGGTTGAAAACCCGCCCCCCAATCCAACCCGCCCCCCAATTAGGACGATAGTTATTACTTAATCTTCGCCGTCTGAGGGTTACGCAATCCGCGCGCACCAGTGAGGAAGGCCTTGGCCGTACCAAAGTTGAGGTTCATGTCGAGGCGAACGGGAAGGTGGTTCTTGTCATCAGTGATGTAGAAGGTGACAATATCGCGCTCCTTGCCGTTCTCTTTCTCTACGAAGGAGAATACAAGGCAACGATACTTAGTGCCCGAATTTTCCATTTTAAACGTCTTCTTACCACGATAGATGATGCTCTTCCACTCACAGTGTTTGCCGTCAGCCATGAGGAAGTTGATACGATGTCCCACCTTCATTTTCTCAGCTGAGAAGGAGCGGGCGCGTTGCAACATGCTGATCATGTCGTAAGCGCAGTACCTGCTCGAATGACTGCTATGCGTAGCCGGGTGCGTATTCTTCTGGTAACGCATCTTGACGCTACAGTTGCCTTTGGGATAAGAATACCACACCTCGTTCTTACGATACGTTTTGCCCTCAAAGGCCTTCTTGGCGTAGTACTTAGGCGTTAGGTCAAGCCCCGTGTAAGCCATGAGCGTGTCGCGCATGACAAAGATATTGTCCGCCCTCTTCGACCCACGCGTAATGAGATACGTGCGATAGGCAGGTTTCCCACCATAGGTGGTTTGAGTAGTGTTCATGGAAGCTTGTCCCACCTTTATCCATACGAACTTCCAATTAAAGTAAAGGTCGTAAATAAGCGTTTCGCCGCTTTTGAATGCCTCGTTCTTTGACGAGCATTGTGCGCTTGCGCTCAAACCTGATAGTAAGAGGACAAGAAGTAATAGTATGCGTCGCATGGCTGTAGGAAATGTGCAAATGTGCAAATGTGCGAATGTGCAAATTGTCGCCTTATTTTGCTGAGTTTATGTATAGGTGTGCAAATGCTTGGTTAATGTGCAAATGTGCGAATGTGCAAATTGTCGCCTTATTTTGCTGAGTTTATGTATAGGTGTGCAAATGCTTGGTTAATGTGCAAATGTGCGAATGTGCAAATTGTCGCCTTATTTTGCTGAGTTTATGTATAGGTGTGCAAATGTAAGAATGTTTTTTGTAAATGCGCGTACAAAGGCGACAATTTGCACATTTGCACATTCTCACATTTGCACATTAAAAAAAACTACCCCTCCCGCTTCTTTCGTTCGCGTTCAGCGTTGCGGCTCTTGGGCGTCTTCTTAGCGTCCTCCTTTTGTTTGATAAGGGCGCGTGGCTTTTGCTGTGTGAGCGGAAGGTCGGTGAGGCGCCAAGTCTGTTCAATGTCCCAGTTGGCGCGCACTTCAAACACTTGAGGGTAGTAATATACCTCTTCGGGCTGTAGGCCAGCGGTGTAGGAACCCGTGTCCCAACGGCCGTTATGGTTGCGGTCGTTGAAGAGGCGCACGTAGTACTTACCCGGTTTGAGGTAGAAGAAGTCAACGCGGCCGTCACGAATGGGCAACTGCTTCTCCACCTTATCGTCCGCCTGCATGAGTTGCACGACGGCTGTAGAGTCCGCATCGGGGAGTAGGAGGAAGAGCGAACCGTAACTTGTCTCGTCAGCAATCGTAAACTTGAGATCGAGGGGTTTGTTGACCAATCCCGAAAGTCCACTGATAGCAGCAGAGTCAACGTTCAGCACGTATTCCTGCTTCGGTCGCCACTCTGCGCGCAGCGTGTAGCGCAACATCGTGAGCGAGTCGCGTGTCAGTCGGAAGGGAGCTTCGTGATACGTCGAGTCTTGCTTTACAAAGAGGTGGAATAGGGCTGTATCAACACGCGTTGCTGGTTCGGGCAGGGTGAAGTGTAGATTTTCGTCTGGCCCGATAGAAGTAGAGATGCTACACTTCACGTCAAGCGGTTGAATGGGCGGAGTCTCTTGACTAAAGTCACCCTGCTTATGACGTTTGGCGCGTCCCTTCTCAAACTTTGCCAATTCCTCAGCCGCCAACTTCTGGCGGCGTTCGTATGAGAATTGTGGTACGAGGTCGAGCGTGTCCGTCTGTAAGTACGTTTGCAGTGTAGAGTCGTTCGTGGCCTCGTAGGTATAAGCAATCGTCAGCGTGTCGCGATTGACGAGTGCCGTATCGCGCAGCCAGTACGTAATCGTATCGTTACCAGCCGAACGATCTTCTACAAAGGCATTTGTCGCGTCGAAGTTGAGACCACGCACTGTAGGAACGTGTTTCGACGGTGCGGTAAAGTAAGTAGTGAAACGCTCTGGTTCGCGCTTCGACTTGAGCAACTGCCTTACTTGACTCTGTTCGCTAAAGGCCAAGAGCACCACGTCGTCAGGCTTGTAGTGCGTGTACGACACGGCCTTAATCGTATCGATATGCACCGTGTCAGCCCATAGCGTGTCGTGGCGCACGTCGGGGAAAGAAGAAGGCGTAATCTCTTGGCGGCTAAAGGCCAACATCTCGCCACGCGAGTACTTAAAGTCACCGTCAACGTCCTTCAAAGCGTAGATGTGGTACGAGCCAGGGGCTACACCCTTGATGCAGAAGTGGCCATTGCCGTCGGTACGCGCCACGCGGTCGAAGGGGAGGGTAGTAAAGGCTGAGTCAGCCAAGTTGCGGTGCAACCCTACCAAAATGCCCTTTACAGGTTCCAGGTTTTGTGCCATGAGCACGTGCCCTGCCACCTCCATCGTGTCAAGTTGCGCACCCGTACTGAAATAGTACGTAAAGTTGCCCAACGGGTTGCCCTCGTTGCTATCGACAATGGCGTCGCTAAAGTCAATGGTATAGGTCGTATTCGCTTTAAGTGAGTCCTGCAAGGCCACACTAATACGGCGGCCAGAGGTCTTAATCTCCGCCATTTCGATTTGAGGCGGAGAGATAGTCACCTTCTCTTGTGCATTCTCCACCTTAATCAGCTCGTCAAAGGTGATGGTCACCTTCTTAGCCTTCTCGTTCGTGCCTCCAAGGGCTGGTGATAGTTGCACAATGCGGGGAGGATTCTCGTCATACGGCCCGCCGTCAGGCCCCGAGCCAGGGTTGGCGCAGCCTATAATAATGAGGCCGCAGAGCGCGACGAGTAGAAATTGTATGTAGCGTCTCAGCATCAGTTTAAAGGGATGTTGTAATGTTTACTCAAGTTTCGGATTTAGCAAGGGCGGGCTGAAAGCCCAATGTAGCACATAGCCCAGGGCAAGCGAAGCGACAC
>UQHJ01000061.1 GCA_900540885.1 uncultured Prevotella sp. | reverse complement strand
CAAGGCGTTACGATCAAGCGCATCACCAAAGAGATGCGCCGCTTAGGGGTGCCTCGCCGCCACTTATGCGAAGGGAACGTTTGGGGGGTGAAGAAAAGGTAAAAGACCTCTTCCCCTTAACCGGCTCCCAGTCGGGGAGGGGGGAGGGGAGAGGTTTGTAATTATCATTCAGCTACGCAAATGCTTACGCGATTGTCTTCTACCTTATTAAAGGGTTGAACCGTGTCACCCTTTGAATTGATGACAATGCGCTGAGCCGAGATGCCACGCTTTGTCAAAGCATTAGCTACTGAAGCGGCACGTTGTTTAGCTATGCGACTATTGATAGTAGGCGTACCCGTTGCGGCATCGGCATAGCCCGTTATGACTACCTTGGCATCAGCATGTTGCTTTAGATAATGCACAAGGGCCTCCACCTTTTCTATCTCTGTAGTGCGAACGACTGATGAATTGATACGGAAGAAGATATTCTCCGTCAAAGTCTCAGGTGCATCCTTCTTTTCTGCAATAGGTGTCTCTTCCTTGGGCTCTTGATCCGCTACTGGATTGGGATTTACAGGCTGCGGAACTTCTGTAGGCTGAATAGGTTCGGCAGGAACTTCTGCGGCCAAAGTCTTACTCGTTTTACCCAAACTGAAAGTTAAACCGCCTAAGAGGTTAAATTGCCAATCGGCATTGCCAGCCTTCTTTGAGTTATAATGATCAGAAAGTACGTTAGCATTGGCCTCAATGTTGATCGCCACATGTTTACTTACGCGTAAGTTTACGCCTAGGCCCGCACGCCCTACTGGTGAGAAACGATGACCGCTCCAATAATAAGCTAAAGGATAGCCTGCTGCTACCAAGTCGCCAGCCTCGCCATTCTTAAAGGCTGCATTCACGCCAACACCTGCAAAAGCATAAAGGTTGAACACACGGCGAGGATTGTACTTACAAACGGCTGCACTCAAGTCGAATACGGCATCAACATTGCCCTGAACGTAATTGTACTTATACACTTGGTGGGGCGAAACCCAACTGCCCTTAGCCTCAAAAGAACTTGCGCCAACACGCAGACCAAACACGGGAGTGAAGCGATAGCCCACATAACCTGCAACAGCGGGTGATAAGAGGTCTGAAAACTTTACCTCACCACGCGTTTCGCTTACACCACCTTGAACACCAAGCGTCCAATGTGGATTAAAAACTTCTTTGGGTTTACTCTCTTGCGCTACTGCAGATTGAGCGGCTAAAGCCACGCATAGCAGCACCATTGATTTACGGAATGTCATCATTTAGCTGTTGTTAATCAATTTAATTATTTATATATTTGCTGCAAGTTACTGCAAAGCCATTATATATGGGTTCGGCTTCAAAAAAAACACTACCAAACAGGTGTGTTTTTTTTTGAAATTAGAATAGAATTTACATTTCAATAAAAATGGAACATATAACCACACCACTACGCATTCGTCATACACAATATACCGACCTGTCTCAGCTACAAAGCATCTATGCGCAAGCACGAACTTTTATGGCTAAAACAGGAAATCCTACTCAATGGACTAACAACTATCCAAGTGATGATATACTCAAATCTGATATCCAATCGAATAGTAGTTTTGTTATTGAGCAAGGAAACGACATCGTAGCAACTTTTGTTCTTCAAGCTGGTGACGACCCTACCTATCAAACCATTTACAAGGGGCAATGGCTCAATAATAAACCTTACGCAACCATTCACCGCATTGCCAGTAATGGTAAGGTAAAAGGTATATTTCAGTTTGTTGTACAATACGCACAACAACTATATAAAAATCTACGCATTGACACTCACCACGATAACTTGATTATGCAACATGCCATTAAAAAGGCTGGGTTTAAATATTGCGGAATTATCCATACCCGCAATGATAGCGAACGCCTTGCCTACCAATGGCATGCAAACAATGCTAAAGCATATAAGCAACAACAAAAAATTTGAATTTTAAAGCACTCGTAGATCCGATCTATTCTATTTTACCATATTACTCTTAAATAAGATAAATATAGGCAAAATGGAATACTTTTTCAGACATACAGCGCAAGTTTCAATTTAAAAAACCACTACCTTTGCATTTAGATAATAACTAGTAAACACTTTTCCTGCTGGAAAGAGTCGCTTGCATTAACAACACAAAAAAGGAACCACAATGAAAAAGTCGCTATTGCTATTAGCATTGTGTTTGGGAAGTCTCAGCACTTATGCACAAGATGACGACGTGTACTTCGTTCCGTCATCAAAAGACAAAGTTCAAAGTAACGATACCTATACCGCACCAGGGCGTTCAAGTTATAGTCCTATCAGTGGAAACGAAGATAATAGTACGTTCCAATCAAGTAATTGGGCCAACGGTCGTGGCAACGGTAAGTGGAACGTCGACGACTACAATCGTCGCGGACGTAACTATAAGAGCAACGTGTCTGACACGCTCGATAATCAGCAAACCTACAACCAAGGTTATGAAGACGGCTACGAAGACGGCTCATGCACTGCACGCATCGTTCGCTTCTGCTCACCACGCGCAGGCATCTACGTGAGCAGTCCTTATTATTGGGACTATTACGACCTCTGCTACGACCCCTTCTATTACGGCTACGGTTCACCCTGGAGCATCAGTTGGAGCGGTTGGTGGGGCTGGGGCAGTTGGTATGGCTGGCGTCCCTACTACAGCAGTTGGTACGGCTGGGGTTGGGGCGGCTGGTACGACCCTTGGTATGGTGGCCCAGGTTGGGGCTGGGGAGGTTGGCATGGCGGTTGGACCGCATGGCGTCCCTCTCACATCGATGGTGGCAACTGGCACGTGGGCAATTCGCATCGTCCCTTTGTCAATGCAAACAATCGTACCTCAGCCAGCAATGGCTTTGGCGGACGTGGCAGCAACTTCGGTTTCTCTAATAATCGACCCGCCCAGCGTGGCACATTTAATGGGGCGAACAACCGCACTTCGGTAAACGGCAGTACCTCACGTACGCCACGCACTTACGGCAACTTCGATACGAATAGTCGCAGCAATCGCAGCAACCGTAACAATAGTTACACACCCGATCGCAACTCTTCAACGCAAACTTCGCGTCCCTCACGTTCTTACAATAGCATTCCTTCCTATTCTACCCCTTCACGCGGTAGCTTTGGCGGAGGCTTCAGCGGCGGAGGCGGCAACTTTGGCGGTGGCAGCCGTGGTGGTGGTCGCAGCTTCGGTGGCAGAAGATAGGAGAGGGTAGGGTTATGAGCTTATGAGGTCAAAAAGTTACCTTTACTAATAGTAAATTGCTTATTAAACTTATTAAACTCATTAAACTTATTAAACTCATTAACCCCATTAAACTTCTTAAACTACGTTACAAAGAAAACATGAAACGCAAATACAGTTTAGCACTGGCTGCCCTCACACTTTGCGGCAGTATGAGTGCACAAGATATATATAAGGTAGAAAACCTTTCGGGCAACGACCTTAATGGTACGGCTCGTTACGTAGGTATGGGTGGTGCCATGAACGTGTTAGGTGCTGATATCTCAAGTATGGGCATCAACCCTGCAGGTACAGGCTTGTACCGCCGCAGCGATGTAGCCTTTACAGGTAGTGCAACCATACAACCTAATGCAGTAAGTATGCTCGACATTGACAAAGCACGTGGCTCGTTCGACCAAGCAGGCTTTGTCTATGCCTTTAAGACCGGCAATAGCGGATTGAAATATTTCAACATTGGTTTTAACTACCAAAAGCGTCGCAACTTTAAGAACTATATCGGCCTTACTGGCATTGCGCTGCCCAACGGCATGTCACAAACGTGGGAGTTAAGCCAAATGGCTGGAACGCTCGACCTCTATAAAGACAACGATCGCGGGAAGACCATGCCGATAGCCAATGCAGCTTACGACTCGCAGCTACTCGACGCACAAGTAGACGAAACGGGCAAAGTGACTGGCTACAATCCTATCAATGCTACTGACTACAACTATCGTCGCGTACAATGGGGTGGTGTTCAACAGTACGACTTCAACCTCTCTGCCAACATCGACGACCGCATTTACGCTGGCGTTACCTTCGGTGTTTACAACGTCAATATGCATTCAGGCGTTTACTATGACGAGACCATTGTTCCTGAAGAGGGCATGACGCCCGAACAAGTTCGTTACAACTATTACTTCATGAACCAAGAAGAGCAGCTGACGGGTACAGGCTTCGATGCCAAGTTCGGTATCATCTTCCGTCCGCTTGAAGACTCTCCCTTACGCCTTGGTCTGTCATTCGCCACGCCTACTTTCTACGACTTAACAAGCAATGCTTACGTCTACATGAACTCGCCCTACGCTTTCACCGACGAGGTTA
The DNA here is from genome assembly GCA_900540885.1 of uncultured Prevotella sp. GTDB lineage: Bacteria > Bacteroidota > Bacteroidia > Bacteroidales > Bacteroidaceae > Alloprevotella. Next base: position 9,675 of record UQHJ01000061.1, on the reverse strand, counting down.
AGCAATATCACCCTTACGCTAAGGGAGATAGCTTTCACACAGAAGGCACTTTCAATACGGGCGACTTCGACTATCGCATTCGCACCCCATGGAAGTTGAATCTCGGCCTTGCCACCACCTTTGGTCGTAACATTGCGCTTGACGCTGAATACGAGATTAGTCGCTACACAGGTGCCTCTATTAGCTATCCCGACTACGATAGCTACAGTGACTGGTGGGGTACAACGTCAAGCACCAAGGATCGCGAGTTGAACAACGAGATAGACAATTGGTTAAAGCCCGTTCACACTTTCCGCGTAGGTGTGGAAGCCAGGTTAGCTCCTTCATTCTACGGCCGATTAGGTTACAACTACGTATCGTCAGCCTTCAAAGACGATGCATACCTCAACCTCTTCACCGCCAGCTCTTCTTACTACAATCGTACCAATACTGACTACGTCAACCTTGGCGACATCAACCGCGTAACAGCAGGCCTCGGCTATCGTGGACGCAACGTCTACTTCGACATTGCTTATCAGTATCAACATCAAGGCGGAACGGCCTATGCCTTCAACTATATTGAGAATGGCGACAACACAACCAACCGCCTACAAGGCCAGAAGGTCAACCTCAATCGCCACAACATCATGATGACATTGGGATTTAAGTTCTAATGCTTACTTCCTTACTACCATAGGTCTGCATCACGTACACTATGTGCGAGATGCAGACCTTTTTTTCGTGAAACGAATGCGGTTAACAAATTGCAGTTTGTCTGCCTAATTGGGGGGCGGGTTTGTAACCCGCGGCAGCAGTATGTTGTAGATATTCAAAGCATTCTGCTGCTGCCGCGGGTTACAAACCCGCCCCCCAATTAGGCAGATAAATTGCAGTTTATTAAACAGTGCTTTCCCACACTATTTGTTTTAGAATCCGCTTTTTCCCTTCACTTTTAACATTCCAAGATTAAAAGTGTCGTAGTTTGTCAAAAAATAGTTTTTCCTTTGCATCAGTAAAAATAAAACGAACACATTATTCACACTTTTAAAAAGGAAGAACGATGGAAAAGAACGACATGACACTACGCCGAGGAAAAGTTGACGAGTTGGACTTTATAAAGTTTTTTTCACTCGCATCAATCACCGCAGCTTTGGCTAATACACGCATCATGCACCAGTTGGCTGCATTCTACACTTACCTATTAGACCATCAAGTGACACCACGACAAGCCGTCTTCACGCTCTACGCACAGTTGGCCTCCGTCATTGCACTGCTGCCATACAACATTAATATGGGGTGGCGTGCCCTCTTCATCTATCTTTTTTATCAGGCCATAAAGCGCGCCAACTTATTCAGCAAACTCTGAAAGAACCACGAAATGTATAAAGCAGTGCTTTTACCCGTTTTTTCAAACCGTCTGATAATCAATCACTTCTAAAAAAGCCCTTTTTTAATTGCAAAAAAAGTGATAAAAAAGCCCTTTGCGCAGTTGCGACATTTAAAATAAAAGGCGTAACTTTGCAGTATGATTGAACTTTCTAGACATATTGAAAGCCTAATGCTGAAACATGACTGCGTAATCGTGCCAAACCTTGGTGGTTTCGTTACGCAATATGTTCCCGCACGCCGTGTTGATGACGAGCAGCTATTTTTGCCGCCTTGCCGTAGCGTGGGCTTTAATCCGCAACTCAACTTAAATGATGGGTTGCTCGTTCAGTCATACATGCAAGCTTACGATACTAACTATCCCGAAGCGCTCAAACTCATTGACGATGCAGTCGTACAACTCAAACAACAGTTGCAGGAGGAAGGTGAATACGAGCTTTCAGGTATCGGTAAACTTACATTGGGCGCTGGAGGAAAATACAATTTTACTCCTAATGAAGCCGGTGTACTCTCACCTGAGTTATACGGCCTTGACGCGGTTACGACTCCGCGCATTGCCGAACTTCAGAAAGCTACGCAACAAAGCGAAGACAAAACGAAGAGCTGCAAGAAGAAGGTTAACATTAAGCGCACTGAAAAGAATTATACCATTAGCATCAACCGCGAGTTGGTAAACTACGTGGCAGCAGCCGTTGTCGCCATCGTATTTTACTTTATATTCGCTACACCTATTAATAATAACGAACAGACAGAGCACCAAGTGGCTTCGACTATGTACGAACAGCTATTTAACAATGCCACAACATCGCAACAGTCTGCAATCGTACAACCTACACTCACCACGTCTCCTATAACGACTTCTCTTGGTATGGATAGTGCAACAGTCCTTACTACCACACAACAAGTAGAGACACCACAACAGGAGCAAAACGTTACTCCCCAAGCTGATGCGGCTAGCACGAAGGCAAATAGAGTAATGGAAAAAGAAGGAACTTCTCAACCAACCGTTAGTGGTCAGTATACATTGGTATTGGCAAGCGCCATTACTGAAGGGAATGCGCAAAGTTTTTCCGCAAAATTAAAGAAAAAAGGTTTCAACGAAGCCGCTCCCTACCACCGCGGACGCATGGTAAGAGTTATTTACGGACACTATCCTACCGAGCAAGCTGCACAGACGGCTCTCAACAAGTTGCAATACAACAAGGAATTTGCTGATGCTTGGGTAATGGAGATTAAATAAAGATACTGAAGTCGTCTAAACTTTTCTGACGAAGATTATATTTAAATTTTTATCTCTTCTAAATTCAATCTTTACCTTTCTTTTTGACCGCTTTTCGACCTTTCATCGGTCGTGTAGCTCGCTACACTCCCTCTTCAATGCCCAAAATCGCTTCAAAAATAAAGGCAAATCTTGAACTTCATAAAAGTTCAGACGACTTCACTTTTTACAACATAAAAATAAAGAGAAAGAGGAATTAGGAAAGAAAAGCTCACACGCTGCACTTCTTAATTCCTCTTTACTTATATACAATATATTGATTATGAAACGCATACGCTGCCCTAAGTGTGACGAAGCAATCCTTTTCGACGAGACTAAATACGAGCCTGGACGCATTCTTGTTTTTGAATGTCCTGAGTGTCACAAACAGTTTAAAATTCGCATTCCACAACCTAAGCCCAAAAATGTGACTGAGGAAAATACAGAAGAATGCGAAGATGAAACTGTTTATGGCCGCTTGGTAGTACTCGAAAATGCTTTTCACTTTAAACAAGAAATAGAACTGCACGCTGGCGAAAACATTGTGGGCCGTTTAGTAAAAGGTAGCAATGCCAATGCCCCCATTAAGACGGTCGACCCAAGTATGGACACCACCCACTGTATCATAACCGTTACGCCTAAGGCTGACGGAACGGCTCGTTTTGTGCTGCGCGATGCACCTTCAAATACGGGAACTTTCTTGCAAAACGAAATTCTTGGCAATCGCGACCGCGTAACCATTACCGATGGAGCGATTATCACGCTCGGGGCTACGACCATGATTTTACGCACGGACAATAACGATGAGGAGAAGGAATGATGAAACGCATGACTGCAATCCTACTATTGGTTATGGCCACCACACTCTGCGCCATAGCTCAACGCCCCTTTGAAGGTCACTTCTTCTGCAAAGAGACAGGGGTCAACCTCTACCTCAACCTCTATGAAGAGACGCTTGAAGCTCCTGGGTTCTCCTTTTTGGGCAAGATGAATGGCTATATGAAAGACGGCATTTATGGCATGTGGATGGTCATAAAGTCTAACATAAAGAGTGACAACAAAGCCATTGTGCGCTTTAGCAACGACATAGGGTCAGACTCGCAAGACATTGAATTGACGCTTAATGCCGACAGTACTTATACTTACCGTGCCGTCGGAGGTAATGCCATTCGTCGTGCCGTAGGCAGAAAGTTGGTAAAAGTTGCGGGCGAAATGACGTTTAAACGAATTAAGTAATAGAGGCAGCGTCTTACGCTGTAAAGCATTCACAACATGATGAAGAAAATAAAGACGTGGAAACAAATTGTAATAGACACTTTGTTTCCACGTTTTTGCTTAATCTGTAACAAACGATTGGGCATTAACGAAAAGGACGTTTGCATATCATGCTTCTGCAACATGCCTTTCACCCACTTTAAAGGCGAGAAAGGCAACGTTATTGAACGGCTCACTTGTGATGACATTATTTGTACTAAGCGCGCCAACAGCTTTTTCTTCTATGAGAAAGAATCGAGCTACTGTACTATCTTCTTTCATTTTAAATATTACAACCACCCCGAAGTGGCAGTAACAATGGGGCACATGATGGCGCAAGAGCTAAAGGACACAGATTTCTTTAACGACATTGACGTAATTGTTCCCATACCCTTGTCAAAAGAGAGGCTAAAAAAGCGTGGCTATAATCAAAGTGAAAGATTGGCAACAGGCATTAGTCAAGTTACTGGCATACCTATTGACACGACTTCAGTTATTCGTACCATTAACAATCCCACTCAAACTCACCTCGATGCTATTCAACGCAACGAAAATGTAAAAGACATTTTTGCCCTATCAGCCAACGAAAACATTCATGACAAACACATATTACTTGTTGATGACGTTATCACCACAGGCAGTACGACCCGAGCCTGCGCACATGCTGCACTTAAAGCCCCTAACATTAAGATAAGCATCATAAGTTTGGCCTGCTCGAGCTATCACAAAAAATATACATTTCCCTCGGCACAACGACTATGATATGCATAAATTGCAGTTTATTTTTGTCATAACCCATGGCCAAAGAAATGTTCTTCATTGGTATGAAAAATACCATTCCCATCACAACTTCTGCTAAGGTGGCAGAAGGAAACCCGCAAATGATTTTTACTGAAAGCCAAACAAAAGAAAAGGCTTTCGACAGGGAAAAGATGACAGACAACCAGACGGGATTATCTATGAGTGGTGTCAGTGCTTCCTATTATTTCCCAGTAAAGAAAGAGCCTTCTTTAGAGGATGGTCATTATAAGGCCAGCTACGAGATTTCCTTTGAGGTCAATGGCATCTATCGTTTTCTACATCGTGTGTTTACCAAGTTCGGCTTGGGTGTAGTGGCTCAAGGGGCCACTACCAGTGACAAAGTGAAAGATGAGATTCGCTATGTGCAGTCAGACGTAAGTTATGTCCAGCTTTATGTGCCCATTTGAGTGGGGTATCAGTTCCCCTTGTGGAAACGGACCCATTTGGATGTTCATACAGGAGTACGTATGTCCTGCCTAGTGGGAGGATATGAAAAGTCTCGTTCGAGTTCACACGATAAGTGGATCAAAACAAAAGCCAAGGACATGAAGGCGCTGAAGTGCTTCCATGCTGCGTGGACAGTGGGTGCTGACATCAAATTTGGTGGCGTGGCCATCGGTTGCGAATATCTTCACACGTTGGAGCATAAACCATTGAAGGCTTTGGATTTGGGAGCGATAGCTGTCACTTTGTCTTTTACGATTGATTGACGCTGAATTTATGCCTTTTCATATACGTAACCTGAAGGTAATATCAATGAAATTAGCGTTTTCTGAATAACTGTCTAAAGTTTCCCACCCCCTTTTTTGGGGGTGGAAAACTTTAGTATCTGATACTAACAAGTAGTGAGAGTGTTAAAAGTGGGGCTGATAGAGATTAAAAACCGAATTTTGTATCGTTGCTTGGAAACAAATCATTATCTTTGTACCATAATTTAAAACAAAATGGGCATCAACAAGCTAAAAGTGGTGTTGACGGAAGAAGCACAAGCCTTTTTGGATGCGCAGCCATTCAAAGCTCAGCAGAAGATATACTACAACATCTTCAAGGTTGAGGAAGGAGTGATGAAAGTTGACATCTTCAAGAAACTGGAGAATACCGAGATATGGGAGTTTCGCACTCTCTACAACGGTATCTGTTACAGGCTTTTCTCCTTTTGGGATACTGAGGAAGAGACTTTGGTTATTGCCACACATGGCATAGTCAAGAAAACTCAGAAGACACCACTGAAGGAAATTACCAAAGCAGAAGAGATAAGAAAAGAGTACTTTAATAATAAAAAGAAATAGCATTATGGCACAGATGAAATTGATACCAGCAGACAATATGAAAGATAAACTTTGGGGTAAAAGAGGTACACCAGAGCGCGAAGCCATGGAAGCCAAGCTCAAAGAAGATGTGAACGCCTATATTGTAGGTGAAGCCATACGCAAGGCTCGACTTGCACAAAACCTAACGCAAGAACAACTTGGTGAGCGTATCGGTGTGCAACGTGCTCAGATTTCCAAGTTGGAAAAAGGTACAAGTGTTATCACATTGCCAACCATGAGCCGTGTGTTTCAAGCATTAGGCATTGCAACTGCTACCCTTGATTTGGGTATCGCAGGGAAAATAGCATTGTGGTGAATATTATGGCTTGCACTTCTGAATTTATCGATTTTGTTTGCTCTCAACTAAAGGACATAGGCACAATTCGTCCCAAGAATTTTTTGAGATTGGCTCATCTATATAGACGAAAAGCCTGTCATTCTTGCGTGTGACAATATTTGCTATGTCAAGAAATTGTCTGTGATAGCCGAGGATGGAATAATCTGCGGAAATTGGAGTCCTTGGAAGAAGGCTTTGCAGACAGAGTACTTTGCTTCTGAGACTAAGCAATTGGATTTGAAGCAGCAATGGACTAAGTTTTCGGAGATGAAAAGTTTGAACAAAGTTCCTGCAGCAACTAAACTCTGTCATGAGGCAACGCAATGGTAAATATTGGCATTGCGGATAGGATTTTCATGCTGTTTTTAAGTTTTAGCGGACAGCAATAAAAAAACAGCTTAACCATGTAATACAAATTGTTACATCTTTGTTTTAACTTTGCACCCGTATTAAAATAGAAAAAATAACATGAAAGAAAAATCTTATACAGCATCAAAGGAATGTATGCATACCCCTAAGCCGCCACAGTTTGCACATGTTGACAAGAGTTCATTCCCAAAGGTTATTAACGAACAGAGCCTGTCTTCTTATTGTCGTAAATACAAGAACGAGATTAGTAGTGGCATAAAAAAAGGACTCCCCAAGATTCGCATCCGTTACGTTATCGACAACAAGAAATTTGGTTATGCAGATTTCGGCAACTACTTCTTTTGGGATGATGACGGACTATATGTCTGGCATTCGGAAGAAGAATATACAGAAGACCATAACCCCGATATCGTGGAGGATTATTTCGGACATGACTGCGAGGGACGAGGATATACTTGTCGCCACATCTTTGCAGGGATAGATACGGGAATTGACGACTGCACAGGGAGCAGGATATTTACGGGGGATATAATGCAAGTGGCATACCCCAATGGCTACGAAATGGGGGCCCTTTGTCTTGCATCAATGGTGGATAATTATGGTGGAGGCTTTTACGGTTTCCCTTTGGATAACCATAGTTTGACGCTGGATATGTGTAAGGACGATGGCTATACGTTAAAGCGCATTGGCACGATATTCTATCAGCTTGACCATTGCGAAGAACCAGAACCGATATGGAACAAGGCTTTGACATTCAACAACACATTGTTGTCTGAAGAAGATTTGCACAATCGGCTTGTCATGGCAAGATACACACCTAATTTCTATAAGGAGGTATGGAAATACCTTGGTTATGAAATACTTGGGATAGATGAATTTGACTGGAAATAAATAAAACGAATAATAATATGGAAAAGAATTGGATTACTACAATACAGGCATTGCTGAAGGGGCGTAATGATGAATTTGATGCAGCGGACAAAAAACGTGTACGCCTTATTCGGCACAAAGACAACCGTAAGGTCAAGGTTATAGACGGAAAGGAATATGCTAACTCTCTTTACGATATTTACCTTCACGACAACGACGTTTTTATGGCGTATCAGAGTGAACAGGTGAAGAAACGTTTTCTAAATGTAGACTATATCGTGGCTTTCATTGGTGAAGAAGGTGTGTCGTCTCGTTTTGTAGGTGTATATAAGAATTGTGGTGTTATTAAGGATATTGAGGAATATCATGATGAAGAGCAGGCTAAATTTGATTTTCAGGAAATAGCAGGCTTTGATAATCTGAAAGAGCGTGTAGTAATAGACTGGCGTAATCCCCTTGTGTGGCTGCAAAACTATGCCAACGAGATGCCTGTAACCCGTATCGACAGAGGATTGAGAGATGGCAATATTCCTGTATTTACTCGTTTTGAGGACGTTCTATTGGATTATAGTCAGCTGCATGTCATTTTTAAGACTAATAATGCAGAATGGAAAGCAAAGCTTGAAAGTTGCAACTGTATTTATCTTATATTGGACAAGAACAACGGCAAGCAGTATGTAGGTTCAACTTACAACAGACAAGGCATTTGGGGACGTTGGTCAAAATATGCAGAAACTGGCCATGGTAATGACAAGGACCTCATACCATTATTACTGAAGGACCCGAATTATGCAAAAAAGAATTTTCAATGGTGTATTTTGGAAACATTGCCGCTGAGTATACTTGGTGAGCAAGCTATTGATAGGGAGTCGCTATATAAACGTAAGTTTGGAACACGGGATTTCGGATACAATAATAATTAAAGGCAATCTTCAGTAAATATGGAATATCAGAGTATCCTTGAAAATCTACAGAATGAAGCCTCTTGCTTTTTGCAACATTCATATTTAAAGATAAATGAAGTTGTTATTTATCCCAAAGAGATAGAAGTTTATTATTATGAGTCTGGCAAATTTGAAGATTATAGCGCTCATAGAAACCAACTACAAGGAAGCATTGAGCATAAAAACAAGTTCTATGTACACAGATATGGAAAAGCGAAAACAAGCAAATATGTAAAGGGTAATCGTGGTGGATGTGACTTTGTAGCTTGTGAAAAAGATGGCGTATTCTATTCTTATCTAATCCGCAGCATTGTTATTGATGGAGAACTTTTTGTCGGACCAAGCAAATCACTTGATGCAATTATGAAATGCTGCGGAATTTCTACTCACGAAGAACTGGAAGATATACAAGTCGATATCGTCAGATATGAAAACGAATGTGACGTTCTCATAGGTGAACGTATAGGATTGGGAGTTACATCATGCACTAAAGACAATGAGTATAAAAAAGCCCTGTTAAGGTTTGTACTTTGTGATGAGTTCTTTAAAAAACGAGACAAACATAATGTAGGTTACAAAAAGCGGACCGATATTATAGATGTGTTTCTTCTGAAGAAAATAGAAAAAGGAGAAATGACAAAAGAAGAGGCTATAGAATATTCTAAAACTTGGTATGGGGCAGTTTCAAAATGGCTCAAAAAACTATAACAAATAATATTATGATAACTGAACAATATAAAGACAAGGTGTATTTTTCGAAATGGTTTAAGTCTGATTATCCTGACATCTACCATAATGTTTGTAATATTCTTGACGAAAACAATGTGGCTCACGATACGTTGTCATTAACGAAGGATTATTGGTGTCGTGACTATATGCCTGTTCAATTTGCTTGTGGGTGTTTTGCTCAATTCAAGTATAAGCCAGATTATTTGGAGGGTAAAGAAAAATATATGACAAATGCTGATAGAGTTATCAGTAGTCTTAAAGACACCAACATTCACGTTTACCATTCTTCATTAGTAGTAGATGGTGGAAATATTGTGGTGTGCGAAGCCGATATACCTAATACTTATACTAAGAAATCATTTTATTGCTGTCCGGTAAAACTTTTTCAAACAAAATAAATTAGGGCTGACACTTCTCACGAGGTATCAGCCCTTTTGG
>UQHJ01000060.1 GCA_900540885.1 uncultured Prevotella sp. | reverse complement strand
TAAGTCTTTTCGATTAAGGGGGCTTACTTTTGAAAAAATAAACCCCGAAGTCCTATTTTACAGGACTTCGGGGAGGATTTTTATGTTCTTTGAAGTTTTACCGGACAGCAATATCTCTTAATCTACAATTTTAAATGCGTTACTTTGGATATTATTAATTCTGATGTAACGCATTTTTTATAGACTCAACCACAGTTAGAGAAGTTGCAGAGATAGCCGAACACATATCAAGTGTAAAGAGATGTATACAGGTCTTGCTGATGAAGTTATTAAGTAACTAAATTTCAACAGGTATACTAACACAAAAGATCCTCCATAATCCCTACAAGGACTATGGAGGATAATTCTATATAAATATCTGACAGTCAGATAATTACTTCTTGTTGAGAGCGAGGTCAGCCTTAACTGCGCAAGCTACAGAGCAACCTACCATGGGGTTGTTACCAATACCGAGGAAGCCCATCATCTCAACGTGTGCGGGAACTGAAGAAGAACCTGCGAACTGAGCGTCAGAGTGCATACGACCCATAGTATCAGTCATACCGTATGAAGCAGGACCAGCGGCCATATTATCGGGGTGGAGTGTACGACCTGTACCACCACCTGATGCTACGCTGAAGTAGGGCTTGCCAGCGAGTACGCGTTCCTTCTTATAGGTACCAGCTACGGGGTGTTGGAAACGTGTGGGGTTAGTTGAGTTACCAGTGATAGAAACGTCAACGTCCTCCTTCCACATGATAGCTACACCTTCGCGAACGTCATCGGCACCATAGCAGTTAACTTTAGCACGAGGACCATCGCTGTATGCAGTTTCCTTAACAACCTTGAGTTCGCCAGTATAGTAGTCGAACTTAGTCTGTACGTAAGTGAAACCATTGATACGGCTGATAATCATTGCAGCGTCCTTACCAAGACCATTGAGGATGCAACGGAGAGGCTTGTCAGCAGGACGGCTTTGGTTAGCCATTTGTGCAATCTTGATAGCACCTTCAGCTGCAGCGAAACTTTCGTGACCTGCGAGGAAAGCGAAGCACTTAGTTTCAGGTGAGAGCAATCGAGCTGCAAGGCGGCCGTGACCGATACCAACCTTACGATCATCTGCTACAGAACCAGGAATGCAGAATGCTTGAAGACCTTCACCGATGTACTCAGCAGCTTCAACAGCGTCTTTTGCTTTTTCTTTGAGAGCAATAGCAGTACCTACTACGTATGCCCACTTTGCGTTCTCAAAGCAAATCATTTGTGTGCTTTCGCACTCCATGTAAGGATCAATGCCGTAAGACTCGCAAATTTGGTTAGCCTCTTCAATGTCTTTGATGCCGTGCTTGTTGAGAGCAGCGAGAATCTGCTTCATGCGACGGTCTTGGCTTTCAAACTTTACTTCTCTAATCATTTTTGTGTTCCTCCTTAATCTTTACGTGGGTCAATAGATTTAACTGCGCCCTGTTCAGCGGTGGTGCGGCCATAGTGACCTGTTACGCTCTTGAGAGCTTCGTTGGCATCAACGCCTTTCTTAATAGCATCCATGAATTTGCCCATGTGAACAAATTCGTAGCCAATAACTTGGTCGTCTTTGTCAAGATACATCTTAGTGATGTAGCCTTCAGTGAGTTGGAGGTAACGTGTGCCCTTGAGCTTAGTGCCATAGAGTGTACCCATTTGGCTGATAAGTCCCTTACCGAGGTCTTCAAGGCCAGCACCTACAACAAGGCCGCCTTCAGAGAAAGCACTTTGTGTACGTCCGTATACAATTTGAAGGAAGAGCTCGCGCATTGCAGTGTTGATTGCATCGCAAACGAGGTCAGTGTTGAGAGCTTCAAGGATAGTCTTGCCTGGGAGGATTTCACTTGCCATTGCAGCAGAGTGAGTCATACCTGAACAACCAATGGTCTCAACCAAGCATTCTTCGATAACGCCTTCTTTTACGTTCAAGGTCAACTTACAAGCACCTTGTTGAGGTGCACACCAACCCACACCGTGAGTTAGACCAGAGATGTCCTTGATTTCTTTTGCTTGTACCCACTTACCTTCTTCAGGGATAGGAGCGGGACCATGGTTGGGGCCTTTGGCTACGCAACACATGTTCTGTACTTCGTGTGAATATTCCATGTTTTGAGTTTTGGTATTTAATAGAATACTTATTTCAAAAAAGTGATTGTCTTTTGCCTTTTATAGCGCAAAGTTACACCAACTTTTGTTAACTTGCAAAAAGTTAAACTCTTTTTTCGTTTCTACATTTTGCTATTTTACTGAAATGTTGCCTTCGGCGTGTAATCCCCTAAGGAAATCGGCTACTTGCATTCGCTTTTTCCCTGCCATTTGTAGTGTTAGAATGTTTTGGTAGCCGTCTGCTTGTGCTACTTTTAGGTAGCTTTTCCCATCGGTTAAGATTTTTCCAACGGGTGCTTCAACGGTTGCAAACTCCTTTGACGTAGCGTAAATCTTTAGTACGCTTGTTTTGTTATTGACAGTTATTTCAGTCCATGCAGCAGGGTAGGGAGAGAGACCGCGAATAAAGTCGTAGGCGTTTTTTACTGATTTGTTCCAGTCAATGCGACACGTTTCCTTGAATATTTTGGGTGCGGGTCGTAGAGGCTCGTTCGTCTCAATGGCTGATTGCGGAATGGGATGAATGTTATCGGCAATGATGTTGTCGACCGTTTCGATTACAAGGTCACTACCAAGAGCCATGAGCTTATCATGCACGTCTTCAGCATTGTCGGTGTCTAATATAGGCACGGGTACGCGTTGAATTATGTTACCTGTGTCAATATCGTGATCAAGGAAAAAGGTTGTAATGCCTGTTTGAGTGTCGCCATTAATGATAGCCCAGTTAATAGGAGCAGCACCGCGATATTGGGGTAGTAGGGCTGCATGTAGATTGAATGTTCCTAATTTAGGCATGGCCCAAACTACCTCGGGCAACATTCTGAATGCGACGACAATTTGAAGGTCGGCTTGTAGAGTGCGTAGCTCTTCAATAAAGTCGGGGTCTTTCAACTTTGCGGGTTGTAATATCTTTAAGCCCTGCTCTAATGCGTATTTTTTTACAGGTGATGCAGAAAGTTCGTTTTGGTGGCGTCCGATGGGTTTGTCGGGCATGGTAATAACGCCCACAATGTTGTATCCACCTTCAACTAACTTCTTGAGAGGAGCAACAGCAAAGTCGGGCGTACCCATATATATTATCCTTAAATCTGATTTTTGCATAGCGAATTGTTATGTGTTCTATTGCCTTTGTCGTTATTTAGTAGCGCAATACATTGTGCTTAATCCAAAAGTGAAACGCTTGAATGTTACGTCTTTAAATCCGGCACGCTGAAGTATCTCTTGCATTTCCTCTCCTTGTGGAAAGGCCTCCATTGTGGCTGGGAGGTATGCATAAGCTTTGCTATCATGTGAAATGATTTTGCCGATGGTTGGCATCAGTACATGCGAGTAAAGCCAGAACAGTTGTTTCATTGGAAAGTGAATGGGCGCAGTAAGTTCAATTATAACAAGGCGACCATTGGGACGCATTACTCGACACATTTCGCTTAACCCCTTGTCAAGATTTTCAAAATTACGAATGCCATAGGCTACAATAACAGCGTCGAAACTATTGTTAGGGAGCGTAAGGTTAAGGCAATCTTCTTTTTGAAAGTGAATAATGTTGTCTAAATGATCATTTTGTGCCTTTTCTTTTCCTACGCTCATCATGCCTTCAGATAAGTCGATGCCTAATAGTTCTTTAGGCTGAAGTTCTTTGGTTGCCAATAGAGCGAAGTCACCAGTACCAGTGGCTACATCGAGTATTCGTTGTGGTTGGTAAGGACGTAATGAATTAATGGCAGCTTTGCGCCAATGCTTATCTATGCCAAAGGAAAGAGTGTGGTTTAATAAGTCGTATGAGTGTGCAATGCTATCAAACATACGTTCCACTTGTTTCCCTTTAGCTTCATTACTATTATAAGGTTTAATTTGTTCTTGTTTGTACGTCATATTAAGTGCAAAGATAGTGCAAGGCGAGCGCAAAGAAAAGGAAAATGCAATTTTTCTTTTCTTTGCCGAGTCGCCGCCTATCTTATGTAAGGATAGTACAAGGTGAACGATGGTGGAATATGAAAAAAGCCGTTTCATATAAGATGAAACGGCTTAAACTTTCAATGCTTAGTATTTGAAACTCTCCTAAGAGGTTTAAGCAGCATTGTAATTAGTCGAGGTTGGCAAGCTTGTTGTCAGAACCGAGAACATCGGTGATCTTGTGCTTGTACATTTGTTCCATGAGGTCACGTGCAGGACCGCAGTACTTACGAGGATCGAATTCACCTGGCTTTTCAGTGAATACCTTGCGAACAGCAGCAGTGAAGGCAAGACGAGAGTCAGAGTCGATGTTGATCTTGCAAACAGCGCTCTTAGAAGCCTTGCGGAGTTGCTCTTCAGGAATACCAACTGCATCGGGGAGCTTACCACCGTTAGCGTTGATGATGTCAACATATTCTTGAGGAACTGAAGAAGAACCGTGAAGTACGATGGGGAAACCAGGAAGCTTCTCCATGATAGCGTCGAGGATATCGAATGCCAAGGGAGGAGGAACGAGCTTGCCAGTCTTCGGGTCGCGTGTGCATTGTTCGGGAGTGAACTTGTAAGCACCGTGTGAAGTACCGATTGAGATAGCGAGTGAGTCAACACCTGTCTTAGAAGTAAAGTCGATAACTTCTTCAGGCTTAGTATAGTGGCATACGTCAGAAGAAACTTCGTCTTCAACACCAGCCAATACACCGAGTTCACCTTCAACTGTTACGTCGTATTGGTGAGCGTATTCTACAACCTTCTTAGTAAGAGCAATGTTCTCCTCGTAAGGAAGTGAAGAACCGTCGATCATTACAGAAGAGAAGCCGAGGTCAACGCAGCTCTTGCAGAGTTCGAAGCTATCACCGTGGTCGAGGTGGAGCACGATTTCAGGGTGGTGGCAACCCAATTCCTTAGCGTATTCAACAGCGCCTTCAGCCATGTAGCGAAGAAGAGTTTCGTTAGCATAGTTACGAGCACCTTTTGATACCTGAAGGATAACCGGTGACTTGAGTTCTGAAGAAGCCTTGATGATAGCTTGAAGCTGTTCAAGGTTATTGAAGTTGAAAGCGGGGATTGCATAACCACCGTTGATGGCACGCTTGAACATCTCGCGAGTGTTCACCAAGCCAAGTTCTTTGTAGTTTACCATAATTGATAAGTGAATTATATATAAATATATGGATTGTTATTCCATGTGCAAAAGTACAATATCTTGTTTGAAATGACAAGAATTGCGTTTGCTTTTTTTGTTTCAGTCGTTTTACCAATTAAAAAGAGGGTAGTCTTTCATACGAGTGTTGACGCGTTCTTTCACTTTTGCGATGACAGACTCGTCGTTCGGTGCGTTAAGAACCATTTCAATCATTTCGGCAATTTCGTTCATAAGGTCTTCTTTTGCACCACGAGTGGTAATGGCGGCAGTACCCAAACGAATGCCAGAAGTCTGGAATGCTGACCGCGAATCAAATGGTACCATATTCTTGTTAACCGTAATGTCCGCAGCGACTAAGGCGTTCTCGGCCACTTTGCCCGTTAGGTCGGGGTATTTAGTTCGTAAGTCAACCAACATAGAATGATTGTCAGTACCACCGCTTACAATTGTAAATCCTCTATCCATTAATTGGTTAGCGAGGTGTGCTGCATTCTTCTTAACTTGTAAGGCGTATTGCTTGAATGAAGGTTGTAATGCTTCACCAAAGGCAACGGCTTTGGCTGCGATAACGTGTTCGAGAGGGCCACCTTGAATGCCAGGGAATACAGCGCTATTGAGTAGCTGGCTCATCATCTTTATTTCCCCTTTAGGTGACTTCTTACCCCAAGGATTTTCGAAGTCGTGACCCATTAAAATCATGCCACCGCGTGGCCCGCGTAAGGTCTTGTGTGTAGTGGTGGTGACGATGTGGGCATACTTTACCGGGTTGTCAAGTAAACCTGCAGCAATAAGTCCAGCAGGGTGTGCCATGTCGACCATAAATATCGCACCTACACTGTCAGCAATCTCGCGCATACGGGCGTAATCCCATTCGCGACTATAAGCAGAGCCTCCACCTATAATCAATTTAGGCTTATGCTGTTGAGCCAATTGAGCCATTTCATCGTAGTCAACTCTTCCCGTTTCCTTATTAAGGTTGTAGCCAATCGGGTTGTAGAGCATGCCTGAGGTGTTGACTCTTGAACCATGTGAAAGGTGACCACCGTGGTCGAGGTTTAAGCCCATGAAAGTGTCGCCAGGATTTAGGCATGTTAAGAATACGGCTGCATTGGCTTGTGCGCCTGAGTGAGGTTGCACGTTAACGTATTCAGCCTCAAATAGTTTCTTGGCTCGTTCTATAGCAATACTTTCGGTTTGGTCAACGATAGCGCAGCCTCCGTAGTAGCGGTGGCCAGGGTATCCCTCGGCGTATTTATTGGTGAGCCATGAACCCATGGCCTGCATGACTTCGTTGCTAACAAAGTTTTCGGAAGCAATGAGTTCAATGCCGCGCAGTTGGCGTTGATGTTCAGCCTCAATGAGGTTAAAGATTTCAGGGTCTTTCATAATTAGGGGCTAATTAGATGAAAAGATATAAGCTATTTTTTTACAGAAAAGCCGAAGCGTCCAATGAATTGTCCTAAACCGTAGTATCCACCATGCAGGTAGACGAGGGGGTTGCTTTGGTCCAAGTGCCATTTGCCCTCAGCATCAAGGTATTGCTTATCAGCTTGTACGTTGACAACTTCAGCAATGAACATGTCGTGTGAACCGAGATGTACAATCTCCTTTACGCGGCACTCAATGCTAAGTGGCGACTCAGCTACAATAGGAGTCTTGATCGCATGTGAAGGGGCTGGCGTGAGTTGCATTTCTTCGAATTTGTTGTAATCACGTCCAGAGCGTACGCCACACCAATCTGTTGCTTTTGCTAAATCTTCTGTGGTAAGATTGATAACAAACTCCATGGATCGCTTTATAATATTGTATGAATGGCGTTCGGGGCGCACAGCGATGTAGCACATGGCGGGATTGGTACATATAGTTCCCGCCCATGCTACAGTAAAGAGATTGTACTCTTCCTCTTCCGTGCCGCATGAGATAAGAAGCGCAGGCAGGGGATATATCATTGTTCCTGGCTTCCAATCAACTTTATCGTGCATTATACAAGTTTTATGTTGTCAAGTTTCTGCTCTTTTTCGCAGTATTTGCATTGTATGCTGCCTTCCTTCGCGTTGATCAAATGGAAGTGAGTAGGCATAGGTTCGTTGTTCGTGATGCACTTGGGGTTGGCACACTTAACAATACCGATGATTTCGTTGGGAAGTGTTACTTTGCGCTTCTCTACTACTTCATAATCACGAATAATACAAAGAGTAACGTTAGGGGCAACAACGCTTAATACGTTAAGTTCAGCATCGGTAAAGAACTTGTCAGCTATCTTGATGATGCTCTTTTCGCCCATCTTTGCACTCGGCAGGTTATAGCCAATCATAACTTGTGAGGTGATATTCTGATCTTCCAAGTGAAGCAAGCGTACAACCTGAAAAAGTTTATTGGAAGGGATATGATCAATTACGGTACCGTTCTTAATAGCGGCAACCATGAGTTCTTGACGTTTCATCTTGATTTGTATTTAGTGAGGAGTGGTCGTTATTTTTTAATTTCGTCAAGTGTTATGCCTAACACATCGCAGATGATAGCTTGACGGGTATAAAGTCCGTTCTGCGCTTGTTGGAAGTAGTAAGCGTGTGGGTCGCTATCAACATCATAAGCAATCTCATTAACGCGTGGAAGTGGGTGAAGAATGCGCATATTGTCGCGCGCTCCTTTCAACATCGATTTGCGCAAGATGTAAACGTCCTTTACACGTTCGTACTCCATGAGGTCGGTGAAACGCTCGCGTTGAACGCGTGTCATGTACAGAATATCGGCTTGGCTGATTACGTCAGAGGTAAAGTCTTCGTGCTCTTCAAACTTAATGCCATTCTCGCGACAATAAGTTTTATACACCTCTGGCATGGCCAACTCTTTAGGTGCAATGAAGTGGAACGTAGGATTGAAGTGGCGCATGGCCATAATAAGAGAGTGTACGGTTCGGCCATACTTCAAGTCGCCCACGAGGTAGATGTTGAGCCCTTCGAGTGTACCTTGTGTCTTGTAAATGCTGTAAAGGTCGAGCATGGTCTGCGAAGGGTGTTGGTTAGCACCATCGCCAGCGTTGATAATGGGCACTGGTGCTACTTCGCTGGCATAGAGAGCAGCTCCTTCAAGGTAGTGGCGCATAACGATTACGTCTGCATAGTTGCTAACCATCATAATCGTGTCTTTAAGCGTTTCGCCTTTTGACGAACTTGTTACTTTAGGGTCGGTAAAACCGATAACTCTCGCTCCAAGACGATTGGCTGCTGTCTCGAATGAAAGGCGAGTACGCGTAGAAGGCTCGAAGAAAAGTGTTGCTACTACCTTGCCGTCAAGTATTTTACGGTTAGGGCGCTTTTCAAACTCCTGTGCCATCTGAATAAGATACATAATCTTCTCTTTTGACAGATTGGCTATCGTTACTAAACTGCGATTTTCGTTCATAATGATTAGTGTTAGTCCCTTTGTTGGGTGTAAATTTATAATTTTAAATTCAAAAGTGAACGTTATTGCTTTTTATTTGCCTAAGATAGGCTGCGGCTCAGCAAAACGTTCAAGTAAACTTAACGTTTTGCATTCGCCTTGCGCTATTTTTGCACGAGATACGCTAATAAATCGGCTACGACAAAGCTACTTCCGCCTACATAGATAAAGTCGTCCTGTTGGGCGTTGCGAAGTGCAGCCTCGTAGGCTTCGGGCACGTTGGCAAATGCTGTTCCGCTTAATCCTTGCTGTTGAGCTATGTCTGCTATTGTGTTTTGGTCCATAGCACGATGTACGGAAGCGCGTGTCCAATAATAAGTAGTGTTGGTAGTTGGCAATTGACTTATAACGTGCTCTACGTCTTTATCAGAGGCCATGCCAAAGACAACGTGTAAATGGGCGTATTGCTTTGTCGCGTTTTGAAGCTGATGACTAAGGTATTGCCAACCGCCAACGTTGTGGCCCGTGTCGCAGACTACTTTAGGTCGGTTTTGTAGCGTTTGCCAACGTCCTTGTAATCCTGTAGTCTCACATACGTGCCTGAAAGCAAATAGCATGTCGTCTTTCGTGAGTTGAAATAGTGGACTAAGAATATGGAATGCGCATAGCAGCGTATTAACGTTCTTTATTTGGCATTCGCCGGCTAATTGTCCCACTATTTCGCCCCAAGTTCTTGTCTGGTAGTGTCTCAATCCTTGTGCGTCTACTTCAGAACTAATAACTTCCGCCTCGTCCTCTGCAAAGCGGATAGGAGCACACACTTCCTCTGCTTTCTGTTGGAAAACGGGACGAGTCTCGCTCGTGGCTTCTCCTATTATAATAGGTACGTTGGGCTTGATGATACCAGCCTTTTCTGTGGCAATCTTGTCCAGCGTGTTGCCTAAAAACTGCGTATGGTCGAGGCTAATGTTGGTTATAATAGAGAGACAAGGCGTGATAATGTTCGTGCAATCAAGTCGTCCTCCAAGCCCCACTTCTATAACGGCTACGTCAACACCTTCATCTGCAAAGTATTTAAAGGCCAAGGCTGTTGTAAGTTCAAAGAAGGAAGGGTGAAGCGGCTCAAAAAAACTTCTCTCATTCTCCACAAAGTCAACGACGTATTGTTGTGGAATCATCTGCCCATTAATGCGTATTCGCTCTCTAAAGTCGACCAAGTGAGGTGAAGTGTATAACCCAACGCGCAGTCCTTTGTGCTGAAGCATTGCTGCGATGGTGTGCGCGCAACTCCCCTTTCCATTTGTGCCAGCTACGTGAATGGTCTTAAATTGGTTGTGAGGGTGGTTGAAGTGAGCATCGAGCAGGTGCGTATTTGATAAACCTTCTTTATAGGCTCCAGCTCCAACGTTTTGAAAGAGTGGGGCAGCGTTAAAAAGGTAGTTAATCGTTTCGTCGTATGTCATGTAGGAAAAGGCTAATTTATAGAAAAAGACGAGCTGACGAGCATTCAATAATGCTCGTCTTGCTCGTCTTTATTTTATTTGTTGAAGTAATTGCGGAAGGCTTTGAATATCTTATTCTTTACGCTTTCTTCAGGTTGGAAATTGTCGTTGTCTTTTAGTGCTTCCATTTGCTTCTTCTCATCTTTGTTGAGCTCCTGCGGGATGTAGACACTAATGTTGACAACGATGTCGCCTGTGCCGTGACCATAACCCTGTACTACAGGCAATCCCTTGCCGCGAAGTCGTAAAGCGGTGCCTGGTTGTGTGCCTGGTTCAATCTTAATTCGAGCTTTACCTGTTAAGGTTGGAATTTCGATTGTGTCGCCTAATGTGGCTTGTGGTACACTGAGTAAGAGATTATATATAAGGTCGGTCTCATCGCGAATAAAGTCGGGGTGGGGTGCTTCTTCAATGATAACTTGAATGTCACCTGGGACTCCGTTGTGCATCGCTGCGTTACCTTTTCGAGGAATGTTTACGACCATGCCTTCGCCAACGCCAGCAGGTATGCTAACTTCAACAACTTCTTCGCCTTTAACAATACCTGTACCTTGACAATGCTTACACTTATGCTTAATAATGGTGCCTTCACCGTGACAATCAGGACAGACGTCTTGCGTTTGTACCATGCCAAACATGCTACGCTGTGTACGCATTACGTAGCCTTGGCCATGACACGTAGAGCAAGTTTCAGGTTTCGAACCGCTCTCACAGCCACTACCGCCACATTCAGTACAAGTGATATCCTTCTTCATCTTGTACTTTTTAGTGACACCTGTGGCAATCTCTTCGAGCGTTAAACGCACTTTCATGCGCATGTCTGCCCCCTTATATTGACGAGGTTGTGCACTGCGTCCGCCTCCAAAGCCTCCGCCAAAGCCGCCAAAGCCATGGCCGCCAAAGATGTCGCCAAAGGCGCTGAATATGTCGTTGATATCCATGCCTTGTGCACCTCCGAAGCCTCCAAATCCGCCAGCACCATTTACGCCTTCAGCACCAAATTGGTCGTAGCGTGCGCGCTTG
The DNA here is from genome assembly GCA_900540885.1 of uncultured Prevotella sp. GTDB lineage: Bacteria > Bacteroidota > Bacteroidia > Bacteroidales > Bacteroidaceae > Alloprevotella. The sequence continues at coordinate 3,006 of UQHJ01000060.1, read as the reverse complement.
TCGGGGTCGCGCAGTACGTCATACGCTTCGGCTGCTTGCTTAAACTTTTCTTCAGCCTCTTTGTTGCCAGGATTGCGGTCGGGGTGGTACTTTATGGCAACCTTCTTATAGGCTCTCTTAATTTCATCGGCAGAGGCTGTACGCTCTACCCCAAGTATCTTATAATAATCTTTCTCGTCGGCCATTTTGAATGTGTTTGCTTACGTTTTGAAACTACGCTCTCTTGATTGTGTGGGTAGGAGGGGTTATTGACCTACGACTACTTTCGCGTGGCGTATTACCTTATCGTTAAGCAGATAGCCTGGCTGAACGCAGTCAATGACGTGATTTTTCTGTTCTTCACTTTGAGCAGGGATAAGGGCTACGGCTTCATGGAAGTCGGTGTCAAATTCCTTGCCAATAGTTTCCATACGCTTTAACCCTTGGTCGGTGAGCGTCTTGGTTAGCTTGCTGATGATAAGGTCAACGCCCTCTTTCAGTGTGTCAACATTGTCACTCTTACTAATGTTGTCAGCAGCGCGATCCAAATCATCCATAATGGGGAGAAGCGCTTCAAGCACTTTCTGTCCGCCATTGAGAATGAGTTCAGTCTTTTCCTTTAATGTACGCTTGCGATAGTTGTCAAACTCAGCGACTTGACGCAAGTACTTATCTTTAAGTTGAGCAATCTCTTCTTCCGCTTTTTCTAACTTTTCAGTGTCAGTGGGTTCGCTTTGAGCAGTAGCTTCTTGCTCGTTAGTGGTATCGGCTTGCTGATTGGTGGTAGTTTCAGTAGCTTCAGTTTGCTCGTTTTGAATATTCTTTTTGTTTTCTTTTTCGTTCATAATGACTTTAAACTTTTTAAAATCATATTATGCAATTGTTATGCCAATAGAGTAAAGCCTTTTTAGCACTCCTTGTTGTAGAGTTTGGCTTTAAGTTCTTTCACACGGTCGTCGTGAATGTAGTCTTCGTAGGTCATCAACTTATCAATGCTACCGTTGGGTGTGAGTTCGATGATGCGATTAGCTACGGTATTGATGAACTCGTGGTCGTGGCTTGAGAAGAGAATGTTGCCTTTAAACAACTTGAGGTTGTTGTTGAAGGCTTGAATACTTTCCATGTCAAGGTGGTTGGTCGGTGTGTCAAGTATCAAGCAGTTGGCATTGCGCAATTGCATACGTGCTATCATGCAACGCATTTTTTCACCACCAGAGAGTACGTTTACTTTTTTCTGTATGTCCTCGTCCTTGAAGAGCATTCTGCCTAAGAAAGCTTTGAAGTAAACGTCGTTACCCTCTCCATACTGGCTTAACCAAGTGAGCATATCCATGTCGGTATTGAAGAAGGAAGTATTGTCGAGTGGTAAGTAGGCAGTTGTGATTGTTACGCCCCACTTAAACGAACCGCTTGCGGGTTTAGCGTTTCCATTGATGATTTCGAACAGAGCCGTCATGGCGCGAGGGTCGTGGCTGAGGAATACGATCTTCTCCCCCTTCTCAACGGTGAAGTTAAGTCGGTCGAAGAGCACCGTTCCGTCCTCAAGTGTGGCCTTAAGGTCTTTGACTTCAAGAATTTGGTTGCCCGGTTCGCGTTCCATTTGGAAGATGATGCCTGGATACTTGCGGGTAGAAGGCTTAATCTCTTCAACGTTTAACTTTTCAAGCATCTTCTTGCGGCTAGTCGTTTGCTTACTCTTGGCAACGTTAGCTGAAAAGCGGCGAATGAATTCTTCCAATTCCTTCTTCTTCTCTTCGGCCTTCTGCTTCTGATTTTGTGCTTGACGCAGCGCCAATTGTGAAGACTCGTACCAGAAAGAGTAGTTACCAGAGAATAAGGTAACCTTGCCAAAGTCGATGTCGACGGTGTGTGTACAAACTTGGTCGAGGAAGTGGCGGTCGTGGCTAACTACCAAAACGGTATGTTCGAAGTTGCCAAGATATTCCTCTAACCATTCTACGGTCTCGAGGTCAAGGTCGTTGGTAGGCTCATCAAGCAAGAGGTTGTCAGGTTCACCAAAAAGGGCTTGCGCCAACATGACGCGAACTTTCTCTTTACCGCTCAGCTCGCCCATGAGCTTGCCGTGAAGGTTTTCTTTGATGCCAAGGCCGCTCAAAAGCGTGGCGGCATCGTTTTCGGCAGTGTAACCACCCATTTGAGCAAACTTGTCCTCTAGTTCGGCTACCTTAATGCCGTCTTCGTCAGAAAAGTCAGCTTTAGAATACAACTCGTTGCGTTCTTTCATTACTTGCCACATTGTGGTGTGTCCCATAAGAACGGTGTCGAGTACGGTAAATTCGTCGTATTTAAAGTGGTCCTGACTTAATACAGAAAGGCGTTCGCCTGGTCCCATTTCAACCTTGCCCTTGTTGGGCTCAAGTTCGCCCGATATGGCTTTGAGCAGGGTAGACTTACCTGCACCATTAGCACCAATGATGCCGTAAATGTTGCCATTGGTGAACTTCATGTTAACGTCTTGATAAAGGATGCGCTTGCCAAACTGTATGGCTAAGTTTGAAACGGTAATCATATATAATCTTTTGTATCTGTTTTATTTCTTTTTTTAAGGGCTTTATTAAGCCGAGTGCAAAGTTAACACAATATTGGCGCAATTCAAAATTTAGGGGGATAGCTTTTGTTTCTTTCGCGTTGACGTGTGTCTTGCTTTACGTTGAATGTGTTTTTACGGGTAGGTATTATGCTAATTTTTAGTCTGCTATGATGCAAAAACTTCCTATTTTAAATCTAGATTGTAGGATTGTGAATATTAAGATTTCTTACCTAAATACTATATAAAGTAGTGCTTTTGATAAAAAATACATTTTGTTGTTGGAGAAAAATGACATTATAAAGTTTAATTAAACAGAACACCCTATTAGACAATATACTTCAATTTGTCTGCCTAATTGGGGCGGGTTACAAACCCGTCCCAATTAGGCAGATAAATTGTAGTTTGAAATCCTCTACAAAATGTTTCAGAACGCCCAAAATAGGCATTGTGGTTACGTATATTTTACCTTTGCATAT
>UQHJ01000059.1 GCA_900540885.1 uncultured Prevotella sp. | reverse complement strand
GTATAAGATAGGCTGCACCTCAGCAAAAATCTCAAGCAAGCTTGGCTTTTTGCATTCGGTTTGCACTATCTTTGTCATAAATAACGTTCACAAAACATGACGCTACAAAATAAGAAAAAAGGAAAGATAGAATTACTTGCTCCAGCCCGCAACATAGAATGCGGCATAGAAGCTATTAAGCATGGAGCAGATGCCGTATATATAGGTGGCCCCAGTTTTGGTGCACGCTCCGCAGCAGGTAATTCTATTGAAGATATAAAGAAGCTATGTGACTATGCTCACCTCTTTGGAGTACGCATATACGTAACGCTCAACACAATTCTTTGGGATAGTGAACTTAAAAGTGCAGAGGCGCTCATCTGGCAACTATATAATATAGGTGTTGACGCGCTCATCGTACAAGACCTCAGTTTGCTTAAAATGAAGCTTCCCCCTATTGCCTTACACGCCTCAACGCAAATGGATAATTGCACCCCCGAGAAGGCCAAATGGTTAGAAGCTGCAGGCTTTAAGCAAATTGTATTAGCCCGTGAAACATCTATCGAGCAGACGCGCCGTATTGCACAAACCGTCAAAACGCCACTCGAAGCTTTTATTCATGGAGCCTTGTGTGTTAGTTATAGCGGACGATGCTACGCCTCACAGTATTGCTTCAACCGCTCCGCCAATCGAGGCTGCTGCGCTCAGTTTTGTAGATTGGCCTTCGACCTCGTTGACGAAAATGGAAACGTCTTAGTTAACGACAAGCATTTACTATCGCTGAAGGACATGAACCGCACCCAACATTTGGAAGAAATGATGGACGCGGGTGTTAGATCTTTTAAGATTGAAGGACGATTAAAGGACGTTGGCTACGTAAAGAATGTAACCGCATGGTATCGAAAGCAGATTGACGAAATTATTAATAAGCGAAGTGAGGATTACGAACGCGCCTCGTTTGGCACTTCGCATCTCACTTTTACTCCCGATGTAAACCGCTCGTTTAACCGAGGATTTACTGAATACTTCTTACATGGACGCGCCAAGCAGCCAATTCACTCCTTTGCTACCCCAAAAGCCATAGGGCCTGCAGTGGGGAAAGTAGGACGAACGGAACGAAACTGTTTTACTTTTAATCCTCTGAGCGACCTTTCGAATGAACTTGTAGCTGGCGATGGATTATGCTTCATCGACAAAGAAGGAAAACTTCAAGGATTTCGCGTCAATAAGGTAGAAGGAGACAAAGTCTATCCCGCTACGTTTCCACCGCTCGCCCGTGGACAACTCTTACACCGCAATCAAGACTTTGCTTTCGATAAAACCTTGGCAAAGGATACAGCAAAGCGCACTCTTGCAGCCAACATCACACTGCGCGAAGTTGACAATGGTTACGCACTTGACATGAGCGACGAAAGTGGGTGCCATGTCACATTACGTTTTGACTATACGCATGAGACGGCACGAACTTCTCAACGCGCAAATATTGAACGACAACTTACCAAAATGGGGGGAACGCCTTTTGTTGTTGAACAAGTAAACATCGAAACTCAAGGCGAGCGATTTATTCCTGCATCGGTCTTAACAGAATGGCGCAGGTTGATATGTGACCGTTTGCAAACAAACCACCTCACTTGCTACGAGCGCGACCGAGCAGGCAATGTAAAGCACGAAACCCTACGTCAACTATTGCCCAACGAACTTCCTTTCACTGCTAACGTGGCCAACCACCTAGCCGAAAACTTCTACAAAGAACATGGCGTAACGACCATAGCTCCTGCCTTTGAAATAAAAGAACCTAAGGGAGAAGCTACCCTCATGACTTGCCGCCATTGCATTCGTTTTGCACTTGGCATCTGCCTAAAAGAGACGAAAGATAGTCCTCGCCAACTCTCACTTCGTCTACCTGACGGGCGCACGTTCCCACTTAAGTTTGATTGCAAAAATTGCGAAATGAAGGTCTTAAAAGCCGAAAGCCGATAACCCACATTCCCATACACCTACATAAGATATGAAAAGTAAAGTTACACTGCTACTCTCCTTGCTACTCACCTGCCTATTGAATGCAGCCTGCTATTATTCTCACCCCAACAAGGTAGACCACTGGACGGCTGCAAGCGAAGGGGCCGTAGACTCTGTAAACTTTTACATCAATCATCATTACTGGACTGGGTATAACTTCCAAGCAACAGATAGTCTGGACGTTCTAACCGCTCCTCCACTACAAGGGCTTCCTGATTACGGAGCTATCATTAACGACACAATTAAGATCAATAGCGGCGACCAACTTGTTGTGGCACGCATCATGTACGTTCCTTCCGACTCTACCGACTCCGTTTGGGTAAAAGTTGCTCGCGACCAACTTTCCCAAGGTTGGATTCACGAAAAGGCGCTATTAACCAATGTTGTTCCCGATGACCCTATTTCGAAATTCATCTATTACTTTTCAGACAGTCGTTCTATCTACGTGCTCAGCATTTTAGGATTAGCCATACTGTGTTGGTTGATACAAAGTGTTCGACATAAGCACTTCCGCATTGTCCACTTTCGCGACATCCCCAGCTTTTACCCCACCCTACTCTGCTTATGCGTAAGCAGTTCGGCAGCACTTTATGGCAGCATTCAACGCTTTATCCCCAACACCTGGGTTGAATATTACTTTCACCCCACGCTCAATCCATTCAGTTCTGACTTGCCCCTTATCATGGCTCTATTCATCGCCTCTGTATGGGCTATGCTGATAGTTACCGTAGCCGTTGTTGACGAAATACGACGTCAACCCGACATTGGCGATAGTCTCTCTTACCTTGCATCATTAGGAGGCGTGTGTGTCGTGCTTTACCTCACCTTCACACTCACTACACCTATATATATAGGTTATCCTCTTTTGATTATATACTGGATATTCGCTATTCGGCAATACATCATTCATCAGCCTTCCCATCTCCTTTGTGGAGTGTGCGGTCAGTCTATCCCTCGCAAAGGGCGTTGCCCACACTGTGGCGCTATTAATAACTAATGATCTTTTCGAGAATTAGCAACACATAAATAAAAAACATGGTACAACACATTGTAATGTTTAAATTTCGCGACGACGTACCTACCGACCTTCGCGAAACTGCTCAACAAGCCTTTAAAGAAGGCATTGAAGGTTTACCTACAACCATTCCCTTTATCCGCAGCGTACACGTAGGATTTAATATCAACGCTGCCGAGAAGTGGGACATCTGCCTTACCTCATCTTTTGACAACCTAGATGACGTTAAAGCCTACAGCACGCACCCAGCCCACAAAGCCATTGCAAGCGAACTGATGAAGCACATTGCCGAACGAGCTTGCGTTGACTTTGAATAATCCTTCCTATGTAAACAAGAGACAGTGGATATTTTCAGCCATTCGCTGAAAACACCCACTGTCTTTTTATTCTTTCGAACAAAGGAATTTCAAGATAGCTTCCATAGCCTCGGCTCGCACCTTCGCGTCACGAATGCACTCAAAAGGGAAACCCATACATAGCGTTCGGTAATTCTTGCCACGATAGGCCACGCCTGCACTCTGTCCTCCTCCATAGACAAAGGCCGTAAAAGCCTTATTTGAGGTTGGTACTAAAGCGTCAGGAGCTATTGATGCATAATGTTGAGCATTGGGCTGACGATAGATAAGGAACTGCCTATTCAATCCATTCACATAATCGGTCGAATCGTTCCTTGCAGAACCGGCATACTTATACTTCAGTACATTTTCTATAAAATTCTGATTGGCTTTTGTTTGATTATCAGAACCTACGAAACTGCCACTCAGTAACAACCGGCCTCCTTCCTCCAAATAATCAGCCAACTTATTACGCACTGCATCAGTAAAGACAGGATACGGCTTTAAATTATAATCGCGCACGGCTTGCAAGCCCGCTATATAATCAATAGCAGCCACTCCTTTTAAGCTTAAAGAAGGAGCACAAAAGACTTCACTACTTACTGAACTAAAGGAATAAGCATCATTCTTTGCCATTGCCTGACCATGACAATAGGTATAATCAAACGTATTGCCAGCTATTTCCTTACCCACCCATTCATGGCCTGAATAACCCAAGCCTGACGAGCCTTCATGTCCCATCCTCGAACGATCGAACACACGCTGCAGTCCACTATAAGCCGTAGTCGACATATAAGGCACACCTGGGTCAATGTCTAAACAGAAGCCTAACGAGTCGGCGGTATCAACATAAGCAGGGCCACTTAATCGCGTAAATCCATTGACGATTAACAAACGTTGCGCATTCGGTTGAGAACTGCGATAGGCACTCAATACCTCAGTAGGAAAACTTTCTCCACCAGCATTCACCGCCGTGACTTTAAAGCTATAGACGTGCCCTGCCGATAGGGGCAGAGTATACTCCGTTACATTTCCGATAGACAATCCGTTATCAAAATCGTCATCGTCCACTCGCGTATAAAGCACATACCCTGTCGGCTTTGCACTCTCTTCTAAAGAATCACATGTACTCTGCCAACTCAGCCGTACACTACTCGCATCAGGTGACAATTGTGCAGCAAAAGCATGTGGCGCAAGCGGTTGCACCACGTAATTTGTCACACCATGTTCGTAGTTTACATAGCGGAGTATGCTTTTATAGACCGAACGCGCTAACGTAAACTTAAACAAGGGATCATGTCCGAAACGCATATCACCAAAATTTTGATGTGACATAGTCTCAAGAATAGCTGAGGGTACTTCTGGCATTCTCGTTTCTGCATAGTTGCGGTCCCAATGTTCACGTTGTGCCCAATTTATATGAAATGTACGACTCAGATCGTCCGTCAACGAGCGCAGTACTAACTGCGCGAAGTCTGACGATGCTAACCGCGACAATCCTGAAGCAAACACCGTATTACCATCAGCATTTTGAGTAGTCGAAATAGAGAGCGAACCATATATACTATTATCTGTATGAAAGCCTGCATCACTATGAATCGCCAACGATAGTTCAAAAGGTACGCCTTCTCCTCCTTGACCAGGAACGTACGTACTTCCCTTGGCCAAATAGTTTAGCATATTACTACGAACGCGCAAGTCGTCATTATAGTCGTTAGCTCCATTCTCCGTATTTACTAACGAGTCTGGTACACCTGCCCACTGGGCATAATATCGAGCTGCCTCTAAATAGCGCGGCAAACCAGATGTTCCAGCCATTCCACGCTCCGTCTGGCCAACGCCACCACCAAAGCGAACGGCATCTGCCGTCACCACACCGCGATAGTCACTTTGATTACTCAATACGACCCGCCCTGCAATATTGCTTCCTTGCGCAAACTCAAACGTTCCTAAATACACCCAAGTTCCACCGCCCATCTGCTGATTTACCACAAAATTTGTACGTCCCCCTTTATGATAAACCATATAATGCGCATCAGGCACAGAATTAGAACGCGAAGCATAGCTTACATATACGGCATATCGGCCATCAACAGGGATTTGTGGAATCCACGTTGCAGTAGCTAACTTACTACGGCGATTTACTGTTGGGACCATACGATACGTCCCACTACTAAAAGGCTTACTCTCATCATTCAACAAACTTTCGTTCATAGCAAATCCACACGAGTCTACTGACACCTGCCACTGCGCATCACTCTGCGACGACTCTGCATACAAACCCTGCCGTTTTGGATTATCATTATCTACCACCGATTCGTGTGTTTGATAGTCTCGTTCACGTGGAGAAGCAACAATGGCTCCAGCCCTTTCAAGCATAGGGAATAGATAAGGGAATACAAACGACTGAGTAAACAAGTCCTCTGTCGTACAATATAAATAAGGACGTTGCCACTGCCATGCCCCTTCTTTATAATATCTACCATGACTGGGCCATATAAAGAGGTGACGATTTTGTAATCCCTTCGCAATGGTGTAAGGACGCGAGGTATTCTTCACCCAAGGCCAACCTTGATAATCTAACTTTCCCCAGAGACGAGTCGCATCTTGATTACCACTACGATAGATATTAGGAATTAAGTCCTCTATCAGTTGATGCTTCTTATTGTAAATCGACAAACGATATGTATTATAAGGTGCAGGCAATCGGTGCTGAATGTCATCATAAATAGTTCGAACACTTTGAGGTGTAAAGGGTTGCGAACAAAATGGTTCATTCGCATACACATACAGCTCATGTGCACTTTCATCTGCACGCAAAGAGTCCAGCCCCATTCTATCACGCGGCTGATACCCACTTATTTGATAATTTCGTAAATAATCATTTACTACATCATGCAACGACGACTGAGCTATCGTCACAATAGAAGAGCTACAGACGAAGAGTAAAAATAAATAGTATCTTTTTATCATAAAAAAGGAAGCAGACCTTTATAGGTCCATACATAAATATGCGAACGTGCATACTTGTTCCTTTCAAGTAGCACATTCGCACATCTTATTCAGTTTAAGTTAAGGGATTTACTTTTGAAGTGAAGCAATCGTCTCCTTCAACGTAGCAATCTTGCTTTCTGCATCAGACTGCTTCTTACGTTCTAATTCAACAACCGCAGCAGGCGCATTGTTAACAAAGCGCTCATTTGAGAGTTTCTTCTTCACACCATTCAAGAAGCCCTCCAAGTGTTTGAGTTCAGCTTCAGCCTTTGCAATCTCAGCTTCGACATCAATCAAGCCACCAAGGGGTACAGCATATTCTGTCGTACCTACCATGAATGAGCTAACGCCCTCACCCTTCGCTTCAACAACGACTACAGCATTTACATTGGCCATCTTTACAACCAAACTATCCAATGCAGCGATAGGATTAGCAGCAATTACCTGCAAGTCAAGCACCTCACGCGGTGAGATATTTTTCGTATTACGAATAGCACGTACACCAGCTACCACATTCTTCATCATCTCAATTTGTGCCAAAATAGCGTCATCACCCTCAGCAGGAACTGCAATCGTTTGTGGACTTACCATGATGCTTTCACCCTCTTTGCGCTCTGCCAAGTGCTGCCAAAGCTCTTCGGTAATGAAAGGCATGAAGGGGTGAAGCAAGTGGAGCAAGTGATTGAAAGCCTCTAACACGGCCTCGTAAGTAGTCACATCAATCGGGCTACCATAAGCAGGCTTTACCATTTCAAGGAACCAACTTGAAAATTCGTCCCAGAAGAGGTGGTAAACCTCCATCAAAGCCTCACTTAAGCGATATTTAGAATAAAGGTCGGCAATCTCTGCTGCGCTCTGACGCAATTTCGCATTAAACCATTCTACAGCCAAACGTGCAGTCTCGGGCTGAGCCGCAGTCTTATCAACTTGCCAACCTTGTACCAAACGGAAAGCGTTCCAGATTTTATTACAGAAGTTGCGACCTTGTTCACAAAGTGCTTCATCAAACAAGATGTCATTGCCTGCAGGAGCTGCCAACATCATACCCATACGCACGCCATCAGCACCAAAGCGGTCAATAAGATCAAGTGGGTCTGGCGAATTGCCAAGTGATTTTGACATCTTACGACCCAACTTATCACGTACAATACCTGTAAAATATACATTCTTAAACGGCATCTTACCCGTAAACTCGTAACCGGCCATAATCATACGAGCCACCCAGAAGAAGATGATGTCTGGACCTGTCACCAAATCACTCGTAGGATAGTAATAGTTGAATTCCTCATTATCAGGATTCATAATACCGTCAAAGAGAGATATAGGCCACAACCAAGATGAGAACCAAGTATCAAGTGCATCTTCATCTTGACGCAAATCAGCGGCTGTAAGATTAGCATTACCACTCTTCTCTTGTGCCAACTTAACGGCTTCTTCGATACTTTCAGCTACTACATAACCGCCTTCAGGCAGATAGTAAGCCGGAATGCGATGTCCCCACCAAAGTTGACGTGAGATACACCAATCCTTGATATTCTCTAACCAGTGGCGATAAGTATTCTTATACTTTGTTGGGTAGAACTTTATCTCATCGTTCATTACGGGAGGTAAAGCCAAGTCAGCAAAGTGCTGCATCTTGAGGAACCATTGCATAGACAATTTTGGTTCGATAGGCACACCCGTACGTTCTGAGCAACCTATCTTATTGTCATAGTCCTCAATCTTCTCCATAAGGCCAGCCTCTTGCAAGTCTATAGCAATTTGCTTACGTACAGCGAAACGCTCTTGACCTACGTACATACCAGCTGCCTCAGAGATAGTAGCATCATCATTGAAGATGTCAATAGCTTGCAAGTTATACTTCTCACCCAACATATAGTCATTCACATCGTGTGCTGGAGTTACCTTCAAACAACCTGTACCAAACTCAATGTCTACATATTCATCTTCAATCACAGGAATAACACGACCTACCAACGGAACGATCACCTTCTTACCCTTCAACCAATGATTTTTCGGGTCGTTAGGATTAATACACATTGCTACGTCACCCATAATCGTTTCAGGACGAGTTGTTGCTACAACGGCATATCGGCCTTTCTCATCTTGGTGAATAATTTCACCTTCTTCGCCAGTAGCTCCCGTGCCATCATCTTCACTTACATAATACTTCATGTAATAGAGTTTCGTATGCTCCTCCTTATACACTACTTCTTCATCTGACAGTGCCGTTTTAGCCTTCGGGTCCCAATTGACCATGCGAACGCCACGATAAATCAATCCTTTGCGATAAAGATCTACAAACACATGGATAACACTCTTAGAACGCTCTTCGTCCATTGTGAAAGCCGTACGATCCCAATCACACGAAGCACCTACTCGACGCAATTGCTTCAATATAATGCCTCCATGTTCCTCCGTCCAGTCCCAAGCATGCTTCAAGAATTCATCACGCGTAAGGTCGGTCTTTTTGATTCCTTGCTCAGCCAAGCGATTTACCACCTTCGCTTCAGTTGCAATTGAAGCATGGTCAGTACCAGGCACCCAACATGCGTTTTTACCTTCCATGCGAGCATGACGAACCAAGATATCTTGTATGGTTTCGTTAAGCATGTGTCCCATATGTAACACGCCCGTCACGTTAGGGGGAGGGATTACAACTGTATAGGGTTTACGTCCATCGGGTTTTGAAGAGAAAAGGTGGTTGTCAGTCCAATACTGATACCATTTACCTTCAACCTCTTCGGGATTGTAAGTCTTTGCTAATTCCATTGTATTTTGTATTTATTTTTTTCGATTATGAGATGTCACTTCCGCACATCAAACAGATATGTCACCTTTGCTACGATCGTGCCATTGTTCGAACGACTGAACACGTCCTTCTTTGCATTATTAAAGATATCTGACAAACCGTAATAGTAACGACCTTCTACTAAGAAGTGTCCTATTTTAGTCGTAAGTTCAGCACCCAACCCTGCAGTTATACCATAATCAAACTTTTTGTCAATTGACATATCATACTGAGCATAAAGTCCATTAGGTCGGTCGGGGTGTCCGCTATCATCTAATGTAAAGTTGCTTTGTTTACTACTTTCCTTAAAACAATACCCCACTTGCGGACCTGCCAAGAAGTAGCCCATGAGGCCACGACTTTCGCGTCCCCAAGCCAAACGAGCCAAAACGGGGAATTGTATGTAATGTTGATTACGCTTATAAGTATCGGGCAGAGGTTCTGACTGTGAGTTCAATACCTGTTCGCTCCAGCCCATTTCACTATAGTTCAATTCCAATTGTAATGCACAAAAGGCTTTGAAATAACGTTCGCTCGTAAAGCGTGCCACAATGCCAAGGGTTGGTCCGACGTGCCACTTTTGCTTTATTGTCGGGTCAAATCCAATTTGATTCATCGCCACGCCCCCCGTAAAGCCTATACATATATTATGCCTTGGCTCACCTATCTGTGCACGCGACGCAACCGACATGAGTAGCATAAGCACGCATACAACTACACATCGTTTTATGTAAATTATATTCTGCATAACACCATATATAGTTACGACGCTTATTGTGCCGATATTTTCACAATGCTCATATCTCGTTTAAAACGAACAAGCCACATACTACGGCTTACATACCCACCATTACCCCCAACGGTAATAAATCGAGGTTCTGACTGTAACTTAGGTTGTGCTGCGACACTTCCCTTTTGTGGTGACTGTGTACTAAAATCATAGCCATAAGTAGCCATGCTGCCTAAAAAGCCTCTCGCAAAATCATAACCCAAAGGAGCCATACGAGGCTTGCTTGACACAAAGTCCGCCTTAAACCACTTTCTATATTTATCATAAAAAGCCTTCGAAGCCGTCGTGTATGGATAATAGTAATTTGGAGTCAGAATGTACGTGTTTGCAGCATGAATTTGCTCACGCATACTTCCTTCCGCATAAGGCAACCAACTTTCATAACCCAACAACGATATTTGAGCACCAGACAACGCATGCTGCAAATCCGCCGTTTTTGTCAACATTTGCTTCATCGTAGCCTCACTTGCATCATCGGGTACAATGATATACTCGCCTTGCTTTTTCCCCAACAAGGCTGCTGTCATCTGTTGCGTTGATGCAGAAGTAGGCAAACTTACGATATCATACCCTGCGCTACTCAATCTACGCTGCAATTCTTCACTAAAGCTACGTTTATTACCCGCTTGACCATGCAATAATATAACATGCGTTTGCTTCTTAAAATTGGTCATAAACAAGTCTAAAGCCAAAGCGTTCTCATAGACGGCAGGAGTATTTAGCACGTACACTTCAGGACGATAGTCTACCTGTGGCACCTTTGACGAGAAAGGCACTACGACCTTTACCTTTTTTGCCGATACAGCCGTCACATCCGTAAAGTGTGTAGGGTAAAGCGGACCGACGATAACGTCAGGATTCTGCCCCACGACTTGCAACATCTGGCTTGCGATGCTTACATCGGGAGCAGGCTCATTATACACCGAGACAACCACATTTACCCCCGCTTGTTTTAATTCCTCTACCCCCATCAGCAGGCCTCTATAAAATTCTACACTACGGTCAAACTCCACGCCATTACCTACTAACGGAAGTATTACAGCTAAGCGTATTGTGTTCAATCCCTTAAAGGTTGGCTTCTTGACTATAGGCTTCACAGGGATACGCAACACACTTCCCTTCTTCAACTTATATCCCTCCTGCTTCATTTCAGGATTAGCCTCTATCAACTCGTCAACGGTTATATTATTCGCTTTTGCTATACCATAAGCCGTTTCCTTCTTTTTTGCCTTATACTCCTTATAAGTCACCTTAGCAGGCTGTGGTTGTTGTCCCACTTCAGCATAACTAACCTTTGACACAGCGTTTGGCATAATCGCAGCGTTCCCTGCCGTTGGTTGTTTCTTCACCACAGCATTCTTCTCTGTAGCCCGAGCCGCTGCTGCACGCTGTGCTGGAGTAGGAGCAGGTTCTGCACCTCCAGGCACATAAGGCACAATAACCACTTGTCCAGCTTGCACATAATCAGGCTGCACTCCTGGATTCAAGCTCAATAAATGATCAAGCGTTGTGCCGTGACGATGAGCAATACCCAATATCGTTTCACCTGGTTGTACCGTATACTTCACCGTCTTTTCTACCTTCTTCTGGCCCTTCACTTGAAGGGGGCAAAAAACGCCCAAACAAAGGAAGCAACTCAATATAAATACGACACGTTTTATATTATAAATCATACAATTACAACTTTATATTTAAACCTTATATTAAAGACTCTCCTTACCAATATTAAACCAATAAGTCAAAATCTTTCAGCATGCAAATTTACATAAAATATAATATTCATAGTAACCCTTCTAAAAGAAAATCGTACATTTGAACGCTCAATAGCATAAAATGTATCAACTACTAAAGCATTTTGCATTCAAAATAGAATACGAATAGAATATGAATCGACTAACTATTATTACTTGTTTAATTGCAGCCTCATTATGCATTCCTTCTTTTGCCCAAAAGAAAAAAACTACAAATGTAAAGACACCTATAGCAGCCACACATTCCGCCGAACAACTCATTCAAAATTATAAATTTACTGATGCCGCTCGCGTCTTGCAGCGAGAGATAGAAAGTGCTCATTCTGCGGGCCGTTCTACAGATAGATTAGAGCAAGACTTAAACCGAGCAAACCGTGGTATCGACATGTTACGCGGCACAGAGCGTATTACATTTATCGATAGCATTAAGGTTAGCCGCGATGCAGTATTAAAGAGTTTACACTTATCACACGAAGCCGGACGAATCATCAACATGAATGAGGAAGTTGGCAGAATTAACAATGCGCCACAGGCGTTAGGCCAAACAGGCTACATTAACGAATTGGGCGATCGGATTATATTCTCTGCTTCTGACAAGTCTGGCAACAATAAACGGCTTTACGCCAGTTTTCGAGCTGGCAAAGGTTGGAATACACCTATTCCACTTAATGGGTTTGACAATACGAACGAAGACCAAGACTACCCTTTCATGATGCCTGATGGTGTGACTCTATATTATGCTGCGCAGGGTGACGAGAGTTTAGGAGGATACGACCTTTTTGTTACGCGTTACAATGCTGACACGAAGCAATTTCTAAAGGCTGAAAATTTAGGTATGCCATTCAACTCTCCTGCCAACGATTACTTTTTAGCCATCGACGAACAAACCAACCTCGGCTGGTTAGTGACCGACCGCTATCAGAAGGCTGACTCTGCTTGCATCTACATATTCATTCCAAACACAACGCGCGAGGTATACGACGCTGCTGACGGCAACAATAAGCAAATCATTCACGCAGCTCAACTTCACTCAATTGCCGAAACACAAACAAATTCTGCAGCTGTAAAAGAGGCCCAACTTCGATTAGCACAAGCTAAAGCGCAGCAAATTCAACAAGCCTCTACCCCACGACGCTACATCATCAACGATCAGATTGTATATACTCAACTCACACAATTTCGTAGCGAAACGGCTCGTCGCATAGCTGAGCAAGCTGACCAAGTTTTTGATCAAATCAACACCTTACAACAAAAACAAGATGAACTTCAACTTGCTTCTGCATTAACCCCCAATAAGCTAACAGATAAAGCCAAGCTACAACTTCAACAAATCAAACAAGCACTGCCGCAACTGCTACAACAATACAATACATTGTGTAAAAATATGCGTAAGGCAGAACTTCAATAAGACATCTTAAAACATCTAATAATCATGACAAAAGAACCCATCGCACCATCTGAATTAATCATCAATCCAGATGGTAGCATTTTCCACCTTCACGTTAAACCCGAACAATTAGCCGACAAGGTTATTTTGGTAGGCGACCCTGGCCGTGTGCCTCTCGTAGCCTCACATTTCGACACGACTGAATGCGATGTCTCAAGTCGCGAATTTCGCACGATCACAGGCACCTACAAGGATAAACGTATCACTGTCGTTTCTACTGGTATCGGCTGCGACAACATCGACATCGTTCTAAACGAATTAGATGCTTTAGCCAACATCGATTTCAACACACGACTCATCAAAGACAATCTTCGACAACTCGAATTGGTACGCATTGGCACCTGTGGCGGACTTCAACCTAACACCCCTGAAGGCACCTTCGTTGCGAGTGAAATAAGCATTGGCTTTGACGGCCTTCTCAACTTCTATGCAGGACGCAACGAAGTGAGTGATCTTGAGCTTGAGAAAGCCTTTCTTTCACACATGAATTGGCACGGCACACAATGCATTGCACACCCTTACGTAGTGCATGCCAATGCTGAACTCATCAACCGCATAGGTGGCGACGATATGGTACGTGGCATAACCATTGCTTGCGGCGGATTCTTTGGTCCTCAAGGTCGCCAGCTACGTCTCCCCTTAGCAGACCCCGACCAAAATGCGAAAATCGAATCTTTTGAATATAACGACCACCGCATTTGTAACTTCGAAATGGAAAGCAGCGCCATTGCAGGCTTGTCACTGCTCATGGGACACAAGGCCATGACGTGCTGCATGGTGATTGCTAATCGTTTAGCTCATCGTGCCAACCCCAATTATAAGAACAGTATCGACACGCTAATTAAATTGGTATTAGATCGCATTTAAGCTACACGCAGCAGCTAATGTTAGACAAGCTGCAATTTATTGAACACATTGGGGGGCGCGCCCTCACCTGGGGGCGACGCGTCCCCGCGTCGGCATTGCCAACTTGGGGCTCGATGCCCCAAGCTGGCAATACT
>UQHJ01000058.1 GCA_900540885.1 uncultured Prevotella sp. | reverse complement strand
AAACCCCGAAGTCCTATTTTACAGGACTTCGGGGAGGAATTTTATGTTCTTTGAAGTTTTACCGGACAGCAATAATTGTAAATAAAGAACCTATAAATCAGATTATCTTGTCCAACTATATCTATCAAGTAACTTCCCACTATAGTGGTAAAGATATTACTCATGCAGGTATAGCGATTCCAATATTTCAAACTTTAGCTGTTTCAGAAGCAGAAGGGCAATATAATGTAGAAGATCTTTATATTCCATCCTTGAGAGGAAAACAACTATATCGCAAGATAAAGTCACGTCATGGAAACGGGGTTACAGTTCGTGACTGCGATTTGAGGAAAGCAGATTTTCCATCACGTATAAGTGCTATAGATGGTAAGGCTATGCTGAGTGCTCCTGCTGGTCATGTTCAAATATTAGACAAAGACGGTGTAATCAAAAGCATTGGCGAGAATATAATGGTTGTATGTCGCTATATCCACGCTGAGACAGGAACAATGTGTTATACTCAGTACAGTCTTAACGAAGTATTTATAGATGACCTACATTGAGCATTTAGATGATAAATTCCTATTTGGAAAATTTTCAGGATGTACATTTGCTGAAGTAGTAGAATATAATCCAGAATATATTTCATGGGTATTAGAAAATGTTAGCGGTTCAATGTGTGTCTTTTGCGATTCTGTTATAGAAGAACTTCGATTGATTTTCCCTCATTTTGAAATTTCTTCTTCCTTTGAAGCGATGCGAAATCTACGGATTGCGGAATTTGAAGATTCCGAAGATGAAAGTTACGAGGACCAGGATTTCGATGATTGTGGCTTCTATGATGATAACGAACCTCCTACTTATGGCCGATATGCAGGGTCATATGCACAAGATGAAATGGGATATAGCGATGATGACATCGATACTATCTTTGATGGTGACCCCGATGCATATTGGAACATTGACTAATTCCAGTATTCCCGATTGTAGCGGAGGTCGGTGTAAACGTCCGTAGCTACTTGAAAGAAAGCATAGGCGTAGCTGGAAAGGAAATAGCGGTCTATTTCCTGGAATATGATACGAGAATCGAGGTAGATATGCTCTTCCTCGATTCTCGTTTTCTCTTGTATGAGTACAGACATAAACTGGCTTAACCTTCTTGAGAAAAGCCTCATTTTTTCCCCTCGAACCTTCGTAAATCTTAGAGGGGGCTTATCTTGCACAAATAATAAGCTTAACCGCCTAAAATCAGCGGTTGAACCTAACAAATATGCGCTTTTTGAGTTTTATCGGACACCAATAATCAGAATTAAATGATCACAGAAGAAAGAATCCGGAAAGTACCGATTATTGATCATTTAATTCTTCAAAATATAGCGATTTGAGCAGTTTATTTGAATAAGACAGGCGGCACCTCAGCAATTGAAGAAACTTCATTGCATTCGGCTTGCACTGTCTTTAAATAAGACAGGCGGCACCTCAGCAATTGAAGAAAACTTCATTGCATTCGACTTGCACTGTCTTTGACGGTAAAAGAACGAGAAAAGGCGGTATGTATCTCTGCTATAAGATATTATTATTTGTTCAACCATTTCATAGCCCACTCGGCTAAGGGCGAGGGACAAGCTAACATTCCGCAGTTTTGCTGTAAATTGAGAAACGAGAAACGTATGCGGTTCTTGGGTTGGTAACGTTCGTTGTACACAACAATACTTCTTCCACTGACACAATTTTCTGCCTTTACTTCTACAGGGATTTTCAGCATCTTTCCATTCCTTGAATTTATTTATTATGTCTCTTTCAATTCTCATATTTGCACCAATTACTTCTGTTTTGTGTCAAAAACAACACTTTTCCGAACTTATCAGGTGCTAATATGCAATATATAGAGGAATACTACAACTTTTCTGAAAGTTATTTTTAGGCTTTGTAATGAATTGTGTGGGTAAACTGCAATTTGTAACAGAGGCAATCTCTTGAATAATTGCTTATTCTCGCGCTAAGCGACAATAAGTAATTTATCGAAGAGAACGTAACACATGCTTCCTGTCTTGGGGCGGTAAAAGAACGGGAAAAGCGGTATAGGAATGTTGTTGTACAAATCCTATACCGCTTATATTCAAAGCTTTAAGCTGTTTGTGTAGCTTTTTGAGCGATTAGTATTTGTCCTCGTTGAAGAGGCACAAGGTGTATTGAATTTCAGATGATTATATTGTCGTGTTAACCTTTTCGATCGATGACCAAAGTCTTGGTCAGTGTTTCAGACATCCTATAGGAACTACATATACCCAATACACCATCATTTATTATACAATTTGTGGCAAATTTATTATACAATATGTGTTGTTTCTGTTATACAATTTGTTGATTTACCTGTTATGGAAGTGCATCCTGTCTTATAGAAAGACAAATTGAAGTACCCAAACTTTAATTTGTCAAGTATTGCCAGCTTGGGGCATCGAACCCCAAGTTGGCAATGCCGACGCGGGGACGCGTCGCCTCCAGGTTAGCTTGCGTTCAAGATAGGAAGCACGCGTTACGTTCTCTTCGACAATTTGCACTGTCTTGGGGCGGTAAAAGAACGTAAAAAGCGGTATAGGAATATTGTTGTACAATTCCTATACCGCTTATATTCAACGCTTTAAACTGTTTGCACAGCTATTTAAACGATTAGTATTCGTCCTCATTGAAGAGGGGAAAGACGTATTGAGTTTCAAGTGATTATATTGCTGTGTCAACCTTTTCGATCATTTTATTTCGTAGTGAAAGTCCGTAAAAGGATATTCCTTATTTGAAAAGCTGCTCCATTGTAACTTCGCTATGTACCAAACTATGATGTGCGCCATCTGCTACGCCATAGGTGGTAACAAAGGTGATGACCAATGAGAACTTTGTTTTGGTAGAACTCTGAAAGAGTTCCAATCGTTGTCTTAATAACTGTTCGTATGCCTCCGTAATGCGGTATTCAGATTTACTGAATTTCATCTCGCACAGATGAATGATGCGATCAGCGCGTTTGATGACTAAATCAATCTGTCCTCCTTTCTGGTCTTCACTTGCAGCCTTGCGCCATGAAGAAACTTCTGTTGCCATCCCCGAAATGCCCAAGGCACGTTTTATGCAGTCAGTGTGCATAAGGCACACTATTTCAAATGTAAGTCCCTGCCATGTCGAGATTTGGCGTGACTCAAAATTATGACTCCACCAATGTTCGTCGCCTGAAATATCCTGCAAGATAAACTTGTAATAAAACAAAGTATAGAAATCCACCAAACGATAGATTGTATCTTTCACCTTATGACCAAAATTCTGATTTCGGGAGATGAAGTCACATCTTTCAAGATTGGTCAGCACACGGGTAAGAGTGCCACCAGTGATTCCAATTGTCTTGGATATTTCTTCACGTGACATGCCATCATGATGTGCAGCCAAAGCCTTTACTACACTTATATATAAGTCGGCATTTGAAAACAGGGCGTTATACAATTCATCAAACTCGCTTCGCATAATACCTCCTTGGACAAAGAATAGTCTGTCAACATTCTGCACGAGGCTTTCTTTGGTATTAATGAGACTTAAATAAAAAGGGATGCCTCCAAACACCATGTAGCATTGTAATATTTGGTATCTGTCCCATTTGCAGTGTTTTCTATGAAGATACTCCTCTGTCTCATGCAAAGTAAATGGTCTAACATAAATGCTGCTTGTAATGCGAGCATGCAGCCCTCCTTGGTTTTCAATCAGATTGTCTACCATCCATGAAGTTGCCGAGCCACTGGCAATAAACACAATATCACTGCGACGGGCAGCCCAGCCATTCCAGAAATTCTCCAATGCAGCAACAAAGTTAGACTTCTGTGTGTCAATCCAAGGCATCTCGTCTATAAATACCACTTTTTTTCTGCTTGTATCAAGTGATTCAAGATATTCTTCAAGAGCATCAAATGCGTCGAACCAATCGGCAAACTTATCCGACTTTATGCCTGAGAACTTTTTCAATGCACGCGCAAAACTCGTAAGTTGTCGCTGGCGTGATAGATTATGTCCTCCAACAAATGTAAAGTCGTATTGTCCGTGGTAGTATTGGTCAACAAGAAAAGTCTTACCCACTCTTCGCCGTCCATATACTATAACAAATTCTGAGCGATCCGACTCCATCACTCTGTGGAGTTCTTGACACTCTCGCTCTCTACCAACAAGTTTGCTTGTCATAATCATACCATTATATCTTAACCCTTGCAAAGGTAATGGTTTAATTGCAATTAAAAGAAAAACATGGTGATTCTTTACCCAAATCTATATTGCAAGGTTAGATTTGGGTAAATAATCTGCCTTAATTTCTTTTACATACTCTGACGATGGCTATTTTGTTGCAAGGGCTGTATGCTCTGATTTGAGCAGTTTATTTTAATAAGACAGGCTGCACCTCAGCAATTGAAGGAAACTTCATTGCGTTCGGCTTGCACTGTCTCTGGCGGTAAAAGAACGGAAAAAGCGGTATAGGAATGTTGTTGTACAATTCCTATACCGCTTATATTCAACGCTTTAAGCTGTTCGTGTAGCTTTTTGAGCGATTAGTATTCGTCCTCGTTGAAGAGGAAGTCCTCCTTCGTTGGGTAATCGGGCCAAACGTCTTCTATCGTTTCGTAAACTTCGCCTTCGTCCTCCAACTCTTGCAGGTTTTCGACAACCTCCATCGGAGCACCCGAACGCATAGCGTAGTCAATCAGCTCGTCCTTTGTGGCGGGCCAAGGTGCATCTTCAAGTTTTGATGCTAATTCCAATGTCCAATACATAGTGTTAGTTTTATTTTATAAGTTTGCTTTTCTTAATTTGCGCGCAAAAATACTGCTTTAATTCAAACACGTAACATTTCGTGTGCACTTTTTTCATCGTGTTGTGTTAAATAGTTTAATTTCCGCGCTAAAGCAAACAAAAAGTCCGACAAACGGTTGACGTAAGCCATTGTTTCGCCCTCACTAATGCGCCAATTCTCATCAGGATAGCGTGTCACGAGGCTTATCAACTCTCGTTCGGTACGTCGACATACCGTGCGCACCACATGTGCTGCAGCCGCCACCGTATGTCCGCCTGGCAAGACAAAACCTCGGAAGAGTCCGCCTATGGCCTTACTTATAGTGTCTATCTGATGTTCTAACGCCGCCACATCGGCGTTAGAGGGAGCGGGGTATTGTTGCAACAGAGCCTTATCGGTGCCTTCCACACCTAGATTAAACAACAAGCGTTGTGCCTGAATTAGCAACTCACGCTCTTTTGTTAACTGATCTACCACTTTAGGCGGCAGTACATCACCCTCTACTTGTGCGATAAGCCAACCCAATTGGGATGAGAGTTCGTCTAACATACCATAATATATAATGTGTGGCGCACTCTTTGAAGTGCGCTCGCCCGTAGCAAGTTGGGTCGTGCCACTATCGCCTCGACGTGTATAGATTGACATAACGTATTTGGGGTTAGAGGGTTAGGGGGGAGAAGGGTTAAGAAGTTAGTCTAATTGGGGATGTATCGTAGATTTATTTTAAAAAATATACTTTTTTATTCCTAACTTCCTAACCTCTCCCCCTCTAACCTAATAATAATTAATTACATAATTTTGTTTGTTCAGTTCGGGCCGTACCATTACAATGCCAAAGTCAGCCAAATTAAATGTCACGACGGCACGAGGGTGAGCGATTACACTGCGCCATACCTCGCGATTGCGCCCTATGGTGTGCATCACTACCAAGATGCCTCCTGTCGGCAAATTGGCAAGTATCGCCTCGGCCTGCCGAGCCTTCATCGCACTGAGCAGTACAAAGTCAGCTTGCGATAGTTCGTCGTCCTCCACGATCCGCGCATGACGGCATCCTTCACTGAGGCAGCGTGCCGCCCAGGAGTCAATCCGATAGCCTACAAGCCCTATCACTTGAGGCTGTGCAAAGTTGGCCAATCGGAAAAGCAATCTGCCATCCTTCAGTCGCACCCCATGTGGGCGGAGCTTTTTATACATCGCCTTCAACTCGGGATAGGCATAATACGTGCCTTGCTCATAGACTACGCCTGTGACGAAGCTGAAAGCAAAAGGGGAATGTATGCCATACCCTCGACGATGACGAAAGCGCAAGAGCCAACGTAGGGGACGAACTATGGAGGATTTATTCATTACTTCTTGACTATGTTTATTTATTACTTGCCCTTAACTCGTTAACAAAAGGACGTCAACAAAATTAACACTCTCTTTTGGTATAAATAGCTTAATATTAAGTCTATTCGTCAGTTTTAGGCTTTTTTTAGCTTAAAAGTTTGTATGCACAAGATAAACTATATACTTTTGCGCGTGTGTTTTTCATTACATTATGATTGAAGGTGGGTTTGAAGGAGTCCAGAGGGACTTAATTAATATACTCATTATTAATAGTAACACCTTATGGACGTCAAATCTTTGACATTTATCTTTTGCTGTGAAGTAATTGCAATCATAATAAAGTGCGCCTGTGCAACAGTGTGTGTTGCACAGGTTTTTTTTTGTGGATAGGGGAGAAGCTACCCTATTAATTTCGTGGCAAATGCTCCAACACTTGTTGTTTGAGGAAGGAGCGGTCGAGGTGGGTGTATATCTGCGTCGTATCAATACACTCGTGTCCCAACATAGCTTGAATAGCACGTAAGTTGGCACCGCCTTCGAGTAGGTGGGTGGCAAACGTGTGGCGAAGCGTGTGAGGCGATATGGTGCGTGTAATGCCTGCACGATTGGCCAGAACTTGCAGCACGTGGAATACGGTGATGCGCGAGAGGTGTTGGCGACGGCGATGACTCAAAAATACGTAGTCCTCCTCACCAGGTTTGGGATCAATGCTTTCTCTATCAGAAAGCCATATCTTGAGTTCCGTTACTGCACGGGGCGAGATAGGCACTAATCGCTGCTTCCTGCCCTTACCCATTACTTGTAAGAAACCGTCGTCTAAGAAAACGTTCGTCAACTGCAACGAACAGAGTTCGCTCACGCGCAAACCGCAACTATAAAGCACTTCAACAATAGCACGGTCGCGCAGCGCCTCGTCTTGACTCCTATCCACCGCGTCCTCAAGAGCATCAACCTCTTCTACGGTCAAGACCGTAGGAAGATGCTCACCTCGTTGGGGCATTTCGAGCAGTTCGGTAGGATCGTCGGTGATATAGCCGTCCTCTAATAGATAATGAAAGAACGAACGCACACCACTTAGTATGCGCGACATTGTAGTGGCGGTCAGCCCGATGTCGTAGAGTGAAGCGGCAAAGTGGTGCAAATCGTCTAACTTCACGTCACGCGCTTCAAGTCCTTCGTCCTCCATAAAATTGAAGAATTTCAGCACATCTCCTACATAAGCCTCAGCCGTATTGGGCGAAAAGCCCTTTTCGAGCAGTAGGTAATTATTATATTTGTCAATAATCGAAGTCATAAGTGTACGTCCATATACATGAAAATTACTAACTTTGCACCATATTCTTTTGAAGCAAGTAGCACAAAAAGTGCTGCAAAGTTACCGCTTCTTTTATTATAACACAAAAAACAATGAAGCTCTTAATTATCAACGGCCCCAATCTCAATCTTTTGGGCCAGCGCGAGCCTGGCATCTACGGTCACGGCACCATGGAAGAATGCATGACTGCCTTGCGCCAACGTTACCCCGACCACGAGCTCGAATACTATCAAAGCAATGTCGAGGGCTTCTTAATAGACCGCTTGCAACAAGCCAATGCTGAAGGCATCGAAGGCGCTGTGCTCAACGCGGGGGCTTATACCCACACAAGCATTGCCTTGCATGACTGCATTCGTTCTCTCCACTTCCCTGTGATTGAGGTACATATCAGCAATGTTCACCAACGCGAGGAGTTTCGTCACCACTCTATGATATCAGCCGCTTGTCGCGGTGTCATCTGTGGCTTCGGACTCGACTCTTACCGACTTGGGGTGGAAGCGCTGCTGAACAATGTGCAGATGCATAGTTAATGTGCAAATGTGAGAATGTGAGAATGTGAGAATGTGCAAATGGTCGCCATTTATTACTAAGATATACAAACTTACTCGTTAACTTGTCAACTCGTTAACTTGTCAACTCGTTAACTTGTGAACTAAAAGAAAACAAACAGACTCAACTATACAATGTACAAGAAAACCAAAATTGTAGCAACCATATCGGATATGCGTTGCGATGTAGGCCTTATACAGCGCCTTTATGATGCCGGCATGAACGTAGTTAGACTTAACACTGCTCACCAAGACGCTGTTGGCATGAAGCGCGTTATTGACAACGTGCGCGAAGTGTCAAGCCACCTTGCCATACTTGTCGACACAAAAGGCCCAGAAGTTCGTACTACCAAGACCGAACAACCCATTGAATATCATAAGGGCGATATCGTAACCATAGTAGGACGTCCTGAGCAGCAAACGACTCGCGATGTCATTGCCGTTAGCTACCCAGGCTTTGTGGCCGACGTTAACGAGGGCGCACAAATTCTTATCGACGATGGTGATCTTGGCATTCGCGTTGACCATAAAGAGGCCGACCAACTCATCTGCCACGTTGAGAATGATGCTACGTTGGGGTCGCGCAAGAGCGTCAATGTGCCAGGCGTGCGCATTAACCTCCCCGCACTGACCGAGAAGGACAAACGCAACATTGAGTTTGCTATCGACTACGACGTAGCCTTTATTGCTCACTCATTTGTACGTTCTAAGGAGGACGTTTACGAAATTCGCCGTATACTTGATGCACACGATAGCGACATTCGCATCATTGCTAAGATTGAAAACCAAGAGGGCGTTGACAACATCGACGAAATACTCGAAGCTGCTGACGGCATTATGGTGGCTCGCGGCGACCTCGGTATCGAAGTGCCTCAAGAATTTATTCCTGGCATTCAGCGTCGCTTGGTCGACAAGGCCATTCGCGCTCACAAGCCCGTAATCGTAGCCACCCAGATGCTGCAAAGCATGATTCACAACCCACGTCCTACACGTACCGAGGTGACCGACATTGCCAATGCCGTTTACTCACGCGCTGATGCCCTCATGCTCTCAGGCGAGACGGCTTATGGTGATTATCCCGTTGAGGCCGTAAAGACTATGGCCACCGTAGCATGGCAAGCTGAGAGGGATACGTTTAAGGAGTTTGGCGACGTTGATATTCCCCTCTCTGCCACACCTGACGTAACGGAGTTCTTCTCTAAAGAAGCAGTGATGGCTACGAAGCGCATGAAGCTCCGCGCTATCATTATGGACTCTTATACAGGTCGCACCGCACGCTACGTAAGTTCTTTCCGTGGCGAGAGCACCATTCTTGCGATTTGCTACAAGGCGAAGACGGTGCGCCACTTAGCATTACAATATGGCGTTTACGCTATCTACATGCCGATGAAGAGTTATGGCCACGAGTTCTTGCTCGCAGCCTTACGCAAACTCCTCTCTGACAACATGCTCCACATGGAGGACCGCATCTGCTATCTCGGTTCACAGCGCAAAGAACAGAGCACCTCGTTCATGGAAATGAACATCGTTAAGAACCTCTTCCAAAGCGAAGGGGAGGAGGCTATACCTAATTAATGTGCTAATGTGCTAATGTGCTAATGTGCTAATGGTCGCCTTTACTTGCTGAGTTATAGAATATGAACAATTTATATAATTCATAAACTCAGCAAGTAAGGGCGACCATTTGCACATTTGCACATTAGCACATTTGCACATTAACTAAGCACATTCCCTATACGACCCTAATCAAGCTCAATCCGTCGCGTTCGGGCAGAATGAGTTGTTCTACGCGAGGGTCGGCAGCCACGTGGGCATTGAAGGCGCGAATGGCACGCGTTTGTGCGTCGTGGTCGTAAGCAACGTCGGTTACGTGACCGTCCCACAACGTATTGTCAGCCATAAGAAGTGTACCACTGTGCGTGAAAGGCATCAAGAGTTCGTAATACTCCGTATACTCCCGCTTGTTAGCATCAATAAAAGCTGCGTCAATCGACAAATTCATCGGGGGCAAGAGTTCAAACACATTGCCCACCACCATGTCCACCTTAGCCGCATACGGAGCACCCTCCAGCCAAGGCCGCGTAAAGCACTCCTGTTCGTCGTTAATCTCAAACGTCACAATACGACTCCCCTCGTCCATGCCCGAAGCCATGGCCAAAGCTGAGTAGCCCGAATAAGTGCCTATCTCTACGACCGTCTTCGGACGCAACATTTGCATCAACATCTTTAGCAACTGTCCCTGCACATGCCCCGAAGCCATGCGCGGACGCAATAGGTGTAAGTTCGTTGCCCGATACAAACGCTTCAAGTAAGCATCAGGCTCCGTACAACAAAGTTCTAAATAGCGCCCAAGGTCCATGCCTCCAGGCTCCAAGAGGTTTTCTTTATTCATATACGTGCAAAGGTACACAGAATTTTAATTACAAATAAGCCAACTCTTAGCTAACTAATCGTTAGTCAACCACTTCCAAACAGGCTTTACTTCTATACGTAAATTGTTGGTTTCAATCGTTTCTTCTTCATCGTATGTAATGATAAACGCTTCTTTTAATGGATAGATTTTGTTTAAAGCAACGAGAGTTGGTATAAGAGATATGACTTGCCTGCTTGTCGAATGCCAACCAGCACATATCGTCCTTGTTCCTCAAATAAGAATGGTCGCTGATAGAGTTCAATCCCTTGAATTTCAGTTTGGCCCTCTTGTATCAGCGTCTTAAATACTTCCTTTCGCATTTCTCTTTTTGTTTGTTTCTGAAGCTAATTTATAACTTTTATTTAGTACCGTCAAATAAAAACACCCTATTTTGTTTAATAGCAGTAAATAAAAACAGCTGTAACAAATCATGCGTGTATAATTATTTTAAGGAAGAAATATAAACTGCAATTAAAAAATACCCACACGATGCGTTACCGAGCCGAAAAACTTTCTAACTTTGTTTTGACTTTTAAGAGGTTATGAGGTTAGATGATTAGATGGTTAAAAAGAACCTTTTCGTTAAGCCAAATGAGCAAAAGAAAGTTTGCTTTCATTTTGCCATGGCGAGAAAAGGTGTGCGAAAGCGAACCTTTATTCTTATAACCTACAACGAATAACTTTTACCCCTACCCTCATTAAACTCATTAAACTCATTAAACTTATTAAACTTATATTCCTCTCCATGACACGAAAACTACTCGCCCTTACTCTTACGGCCATTACCTCTCTTACGGCCGCAGCTCAGCAGCAAGTGGCTATCTTCTCTATCAACGACTTTCATGGTGCCTTTGTACGCAACGACCACAAAGGCATCGTTGGTGCTCCCTCCGTATTGCAAACGCTCGACTCACTCAAGCAGGTCTACCCTTGCAACATCACCGTTTCGGCAGGCGACAACTTTGGCGGTAGCTACTTCTATAATGTAACGCACGGCGCCTTACTGCCCGTCTTCTTCAACGCAGCGGGCATTCGCCTCTCTGCCGTAGGTAATCACGAATTTGATGACGGCCAACGCTCCTTGGCCGACAAGTGGAACGGCCTCAGCACACGTCCCGAAGGGTGGGACATTGACTATGTATGTGCCAACGTACGTAGCACACAGACCAAAGCCATTCCCAACTTTGCCCAACCCGTGGCCTCCGTGCCTATTACACTGCCCGACGGTCGCCCCTTCCGCGTGGCCTTTGTCGGACTCATCGCTTCTTCTACGCCTCAACAGGCCAGTGTGCGCAAACTCGCGGGGCTGACCTTCGATGGTCGCTACGAAGCCGTACTCGACTCGGTGATGAAACTGCCTGAAGGCAATTTGGTAAAAGACGCTAACCTACGTTTGTTGCTCACCCACGTGGGTAGTAACATGAATGATGAAGGACAACCCATTTGGGATGATAAGGACGCGGCTCACTTACAACAGATTAACTCGCCCTTGTGGCACGGCATACTCTCTTCGCATAGTCACAAACGCGTATGTGGCACCATTAACGATGCACACTACCCAATAGTACAAGGCCGTTGGCATGGCGACTATATCAGTATGTTGCTCTGCACGATTGATAATAAGACATTGCAAGTGACCAAGGTGGAGCCGCGCACCATTGCCGTTACACCGAAGGATACGCTTGAGCCTGCTGCCGCTCGTCTGCAAGCACAAGTAGACTCGCTGTTACTTCACACCACCACACCAGGTGGCACACCCATTGGCACACGCCTCACTACCGCCATACGCGACCTGTCCCACGACCGCGACCACAAATATTGCCAAACCGTTGTGGGTGAACTCGTATGTAAATCCTACGCTGAGGCTTTTCGCCATGCTGCGGACCTGAGTGACGACACACCCATTATCGGTTGCAGCCACTTTGGCAGCATACGTTCGGGATTTACGAAAGGGCCTATTAGTGTGCTCGACGTTGGTGAGGTACTCCCTTTCTCTAATGCACTGAAGGTCTACCAAGTAAAGGGCAGTTTGCTTATTGAGTTAGTAAACTTTGGTTTTCATAACTTGCGTTATGGTTGGTTACAAACGGGCAACTTAAAGATAGAACGCAATGGTAACCAAATAAAGTCGCTCACCTACGTTTCGCCTCAAGGCAAAGAGGTGCCCATTGTACCCTATAAGAAGTATTACCTCGTAGCCGATGAGTTTATCACTACTGGTGGCGACGGCTACTCCCCCTCTTTCTTCCCTGCCAAGCAAGAAGTTAAGCAGGAGGGAATGCCCTCTACGACCGATGCCTTTGTACAATACCTCAAGGCACAGAAGTTCATTGGTATTCAGTTCAACAAGCCCCGCACGTTGTAAGGTGAGGTTGTAGTTCGTAGGTTATATAAACTAATTTTGAATACCTACTTAACCCAAAAACTTAACCCCCAACCCTATAACCCAAAAACTTAAAACTAACCTCATGGCACTATTCTCCCTCCCCCCAGGTTCGCCCCAAAGCGACCTCGACCTCTCGCTCTTCTTAGGCGGAGGCCATCCCGATACAGCACTCATGCACCGCACCCTTGCCCCCGAGTGGGCACGCCAAAGCGGCATACAACTCACATGGCCACACGCTGACACCGATTGGGCTTATATGTTGCCCGAGGTAACAGAATGTTACTTGCGCTTGGCTTTCGAGATTGCTACGCGTCAGCCCTTGCTCATCGTAGCACCCAATGTGGAACAAGTGAAAGCACTCATCGACGAACGTTTGCCCCAACGCGCCACTGACAACATTCGTTACTTCAGCTGTCCTACAAACGACACATGGGCACGCGACCACGGCTTCCTCACCGTAATGAGTAGCACAGGGCCTGAACTGCTCGACTTTCGCTTCAATGGTTGGGGCGGCAAGTTTGAGGCTACGCTCGACAATGCGATTAACCAACGTTTGGTCGCCAGTGAACACCCCATATTAAAAGGTAAATACGTTGACTGCCTTGACTTCGAACTCGAAGGAGGCAGCATCGAAGTGGACGGTCAAGGCACTCTGCTCACCACCTCTGAGTGTTTACTCAATCCCAACCGCAATGCCCAACTTGACAAGGCGCACAAAGAGGCTTTGCTCAAAGAGCGTTTGGGCGTTGACCGCATTCTATGGCTCGACCACGGCTACTTAGCTGGCGACGACACCGACTCTCACATCGACACCTTGGCACGCCTTTGTCCGAACAACACAATCGTATACGTGCATTGTACGGACTCCACCGACGAGCACTACGCAGCCCTTCAAGCTATGGAGCAACAACTACTAACGTTTACGACCATCGAAGGAAAGCCTTATCGTCTCATCGCACTGCCCATGGCTGATGCCATATACGATGCTGAAAATGGTGAACGCCTCCCCGCCACCTACGCCAACTATCTTATTATGAACGAGGCTGTACTCTACCCCACCTATGCTCAGCCCGAGAATGATCAAAAGGCTGCTGCCGCCCTACGCCAAGCCTTCCCCGATCGCGACATCATAGGCGTTGACTGTCGTGCCCTTATTCGCCAACACGGCTCCCTTCATTGCGTCACGATGCAATATCCTTGGGGGGTATTCTAAATATAACATATATAAACTGCAATTTATCTGCCTAATTGGGGGGCGGGCGTCCTAACCTGGGGGCGACGCGTCCCCGCGTCGGCATTGCCAACTTGGGGTTCGATACCCCAAATTGGCAATACTTGAAGTATTGATATTCATGTATTTGTTAGTCAAGGCATCGAACCTTGACTAACAAATGCCGACGCG